>NZ_BAAJLX010000009.1:0-156383 GCF_057543495.1 Colwellia sp. SU-HH01217
TCAGATCGATTATTTAAGTTAATAGCTTCATAAACACACAATAATAAAGCAAGAATCTATTCAGGGCTTGCTTACTTGTGATGATGTTAAAAACATAAGTTACTTCACTTCTTATGGTTTAACATTTTATAACTATCATTGTTCGCCTTTAACTATTGTTTATTACCTTATGAATTGGATGTCTTATCAGTTTGAATAAAAATTACACTTATTGTTACACTATTTGTTGCACTATAATGAAAGGTGAGTAACATAGAATCGCAATTTGCACTCTAATAAAAATCATTTTAAAAATAATAATCAGGTAATAATTATGAAGTCTCCCCATGTATTAACCGTTCTAATAGTTGCAGTAGGTTTAGCTCTTGTCGGATATTTTGCTGCTACTTTTTTTGCAGCCGATTCAATTACGGTAGCTGTCAGCCTTTTCATCGGAGCAGTTATAGCTCCTTTCTTTGGGAAAAAAGATGATAGTGAAAATGAATCTACAGAAGTTAAAACATTATACGTAGGTAATTTGCCTTACCGAGCAAATGAATCATCAGTCCGTGAATTATTTTCTCAACACGGTAACGTACATTCAGTTAGATTAATGAAAGACAAGCATACGGGTAAACGACGCGGTTTTGGTTTTGTTGAAATGTCAGCGAGTGATGCCGACGGTGCCGTATCTTCACTTAATGATACGGAGTTCCAGCAACGAACACTTAAAGTGCGCGAAGCCAAAGATAGACCAGAAAGAGTGGTTGAAGATATCTAATTTTATATCACGACTAAAAATGGCCACTAATTATGTGGCCATTTTTTTGTTAGTTATACTTTTTATTAAATCAATTTAGTCATAAATTGATTGAAACGTTCCTGTTGATCATCACTTTTACCAAATTCAGCATTAAAAACTGACTGCATAAGTTGGTTAAGTTGCTCTTGGTCAAACTTATTATTGCTTTCTAGTACTTCATCAGCTGCTTTCTTTAATTCCTTAAATTGGTCAACAAAATCTATAATAGGCGCTAGTTGAGCTTTCAATTGTTCAAGAGCGCTCTCCTGATAGTTGGCAACTTCTGTATATGACTGAGTCGCGATACTCGTTTGTTGTTGTAAATCTAAACTAATACTAGAAAGTTGTTGATCATCAAAGCCAAGTTGTAATACCTGTTGATATGCTTTTTCGATATCCCCATTAAAAAAATCTTTTTGAAGTTTGTTCACGTCTTCAATCAACGCTCCTATTGCTGCTTTTTCCTCTTCATTGAGATCACCTTCAATGGTGTAAGAAAAGTTCACCTCTCTATAATAGGTAGATGCTGATTGATACTCAGCCTTTATCGCGTTGTTATTTATAGTCTCTGAATATCTCTCGCCATATACTTGTGAACGGTTATCGTTGAATGAAATATTAACTTTATCCCCTTCTGCCGTTGTAATAGTTAAATCACTACTTTTTGAGTAAGACGATGATAACTTATTGCTCGTTTGTGAAACGGCTTCAAGTGTTACTGTATCTTCATGGTTTTCTGATAATTCAGAATCGCTATATTGTGTTGCTAACTTATCTAATCCCTTAGTAATTAAGTCACGACTTTTTTCAATGCCTGTTGTTAATTCATCTGTTAACAAACTTAAACCTTCTAATTCTTCTAACGCCTCATCAACCCCTTGATTAGCGCCAGAGCGTGCTTGTAATAACATTTCTTCTAATTCTTTATCGCTGGCACCACTTTCTTTCGCTGCTTGCATTCCTGCACTAACAAAGTTGGTTACCGTTTGTGCCACTTTCTCAAAATCAAAAATACTCGATTGCGTTGTTTCAGCTTGAGGGGTTTTTACTTTGCTATCAAAAGGATTATTTAGTTGGCGATCTGCAAAATATTCAGATGAAGAGAATTTTGACGATACCGACTGAAAAACCACTTTCATCCCTAATGCGCCATGATTAGTAACTGAAAAATGATAGTTGTCTGTAGCATTTTTCTTTATCTTCGTTTGGTCGAGCGACTGCTCTTCTTCAGCTAAGCTATTATTTTTATGATTAATAAAGGGGATGCCTGCTATGAGGTTATCAATTTTATTCATAATGTTACTCAATAGTGAAGATGATGTTGTCGTGCAATTTTATCGGTTTTTTACGTTAAAACTTTAGGTTTGTTTGAAAATTTCAATAGAACAATCGGCATTCGCTTATTGGTTCATTTATACTTGTACCAGTTAATAGTAGACAAAATATAATCTAACGCTACAATCGGCGCAATTTCTCTCTTCTTTTAATGGGCACATTAAAGAATAGCAACTAATAAAAGGCATAATAGATGTTCAGTCATATTCATCCAGATAATTACGATCAACAACTTGCAGAAAAAAACAGCGCGATACGTGCGATGTTTGTCGATTTTAATTTGCCTAAATTCAGTGTGTTTTCTTCTGAGCCTTTAAATTATCGTCAACGAGCTGAGTTTAGAGTATGGCATGAAGGTGATGATCTTTATTACATTATGTTTAACAGTGAAACAAAACAAAAGTTTCGCGTTGATAACTTTCCGGTTGCTAGTCTGTTGATCAACCAAGCAATGACTGGATTAATACAGTCGATTAAAGATAATGAAATTTTAAGACGAAAATTATTTCAAGTAGACTTTCTCTCTACACTAAGTGGTGAGTTACTTATCAGCTTGTTGTATCACAAACCTCTAGAAGAAGATTGGGAAGTAGAAGCGGTCAAACTTAAAGATAGCCTTTCAACAATAGCGCCCGTTGATATTATTGGTCGCGCTAAAAAGCAAAAAGTTATCATTGATAAAGACTATGTTATGGAAACCTTGACTGTTGCAAATAAAAGTTATGTTTACCAACAAGTAGAAAATAGCTTTACCCAGCCTAACGCTAAAGTTAATGAGCAAATGTTACTATGGGCACAACACGCAACAGCTAATGCTCAAGGTGATTTAATTGAACTCTATTGTGGGAACGGTAACTTTAGTATTGCACTTGCCCATAATTTTGATCGTGTATTGGGCACTGAAATTTCAAAAACCTCAGTTAAATCTGCGCAAGTTAACATTAAAGCGAACGATATAAACAATATTGATATTGTCCGTATGTCGAGTGAAGAATTTAGCCAAGCCATGAATGGTGAGCGCAAATTTAGACGACTGGAAGGGTTTGATTTAACGGCTTATAATTACGATACCGTGTTAGTTGATCCACCTAGAGCAGGCTTAGATCCTGACAGTGTTGAACTGGTTAGTCGCTTTCAGCGTATTATTTATGTTTCTTGTAATCCTGAAACATTGAAAGAAAATTTAACTCAATTATGTAAAACGCATACCATTGAAGAATTTGCTCTTTTTGACCAGTTCCCTTACACCCACCATGTTGAGACAGGTGTTGTACTATCAAGAAAGAAATAAACAAAGCAATGCATTAGTAATAAGCGCTAGCCTTTAGCGCTCATTGCCAAGGCACCACGCGCTAAGATTCGCAATTGCAATATAGTACGCTTAGCCAAATCATCTCGTTCTTTTTTGTCAACATCCAAGGCGTCAGCACCTGCACTAAAAACAATAACAACGGCAGCATTTGCTTGTAAATAAGCAACTTCAGCAGTTAATTTATTGGCATGTTGTAAGTAATCACATAACTCTAAAGTAAAGTATCGAATTTCTCTGCCCACAGCAAAACGAAAAGCAGAAGAGGTGCCAGAGCGTTCTCGCAACAACAACCTAAAAATATTACCGTTGTTTTCTAAAAACTCCATAAAGGTCAAGACAGAAATCTTAACAACCGAGCCCCCTTTTTCAATACGCTGTCTGGCCTGGCGCATTAATTGACGCAATGTTAAACCGGCTTCATCAACTAACGTTAAACCCAACTCATCCATATCACTGAAATGGCGATAAAAAGAAGTAGGCGCTAGACCGGCTTCTTTGGCAACCTCTCGTAAACTCAAACTAGAAAAACTACGTTCAGCACTTAACTGCCCAAGTGCTGCATCAATAATTTGTCTTCGAGTTTTTTCTTTTTGCTGTGCGCGAATCCCACTCATCGGTAGACCAATTTAGTTGTCATAATAATTTAATATAATACTGAAATATCTAGCCATTGTCAGTTTTCATCATTGGTTAGGCAGTAATTAGCGATAAATTAAACAATATTATTTTCATTCATGCCTTGACTGGTCTGATATGTAATATAAACTAGAGTACACTTGTACGCTGAAATTTATCGGCTCAACCATTTATCGGATAAAACATGAAGAAACCCAAATTTATTTGGCTAAATGTTAGCTTTTTCTTAATTACCTTTCTTGTCGCTACCATTGGTGTACCTTATTGGGCATTTACACATGGCTTTGATACCAGCACTTTAGTTTTCGCACTCATTTGTTTTATCTATTGTGGCATGTCTATTACCGCGGGTTATCATCGTTTATGGTCACATAAAACTTACCAAGCACACTGGAGTTTGCGTTTTATTTTTGCCTTAGGTGGAGCTTTTGCATTGCAAAACAGTATTCTTCATTGGTGTTCAGACCATCGTATCCACCACAAACATGTCGATAATAACGATGTTGATCCTTATTCCGCTAAAATGGGATTTTGGTATTCTCATATTGGTTGGATGCTGAGAGAATATCAAGCACACAGATACAGTGATTATAATAACGTAAGGGATATACAAAAAGATCCTATTGTTATGTGGCAGCATAAATATTACCTACCGCTAGTGATTTTATTAAATGTAGGTATTCCATTAGTATTTGGCATTTTCACTGGCGATATCATTGGCAGTTTATTATTAGTCGGCTTTTTAAGATTAGTGCTAAGCCACCATACGACTTTCTTTATTAATTCATTAGCTCATGTGTGGGGTAAGCAAACCTATACCGATAAAAATACCGCAAGAGATAATGGTTTTCTGGCATTTTTAACATTTGGCGAAGGCTATCATAACTTTCACCACATCTTTGAAAATGATTATCGTAATGGCATACGTTGGTGGCAATTTGATCCAACGAAATGGTTAATCAAAGGTTGTGAGTATTTAAAGCTAACCTCTAAATTACGAGTTAGCCCTGAAGATCGCATCGCTAAAACTAAGCTGGCGATGGCCTTAAAGCATAGCCAGAAAAAATTACAGTCTCATCCTGATGCCGAAAAGTTATTAGAGCGCCTTCAAGTCGAATACGATGATTTAGTGAATAAGTTAAATGATTATTACGCTGCACGTAAAAAAGTATTTGCATTGAAAAAACAAAAAATTGTTAATGACGTGGAAAATTCTGAGTTGATGAAGCAATACCACGAATTAAAAGAACGCTTGGCTGAGCAACAACGTAACTGGCAGTTACTCACGACTAAATTAGCCTAACGTACATCGGTTAACAGTGTTAACACTAACAAAGCACTATCTAATACTAATTAGCTAGTTACCTTCCCCTCAAATCCTGTTAATATTTTTATAATTAACAGGATTTGAGGAACTTTCCTTGGCAAAACAAAGTACAAACTCATCTAAGAAAACCAAAACCCAAAAATACGACTACGACGTTATCATTATAGGTACTGGACCTGGTGGCGAAGGAGCGGCTATGAACCTTGCCAAGCAAGATAAAAAAGTCGCCATTATCGAGCGTTATCATAATGTAGGTGGTGGTTGTACGCATTGGGGAACTATACCTTCAAAAGCCTTACGTCAATCAGTGAGTCGGTTAATTGAATTTAATTCTAACCCTTTATTTAACCAAGGTGACAGCCCTAAGCACCTTACTTTTCAAGATATTTTAAGTCATGCATCTGCTGTCATCCGCAAGCAAGTTCAATTGAGAAGTGGTTTTTATAAACGCAATCAAGTTCAGCATATTTTCGGTGAAGCCTCATTTGTTGATGCGCACACCATTCGAATATTAAGAAAAGACAGTTCTGTTGAACAAATTAGCGCTGAAAAAATTATTATTGCTACTGGCTCACGTCCATACCAACCTGATGATTTAGACTTTAATCACCCTAGAGTTTACGACTCTGACAGTATTTTATCCCTTAAACACGCACCTCGACATGTCATTATTTATGGCGCAGGGGTTATTGGTAGTGAATATGCATCTATCTTTAGAGGTTTAGGAGTCAAAGTTGATTTGGTCAATACACGAGATCGCCTGCTCTCATTTTTAGATGATGAAATGTCAGATTCTTTAAGTTATCACTTGTGGAATAATGGCGTGGTTATTCGCCATGGTGAACAAATTGAAAGCGTTGATGCGTCAGATGATGCTGTCGTTGTTAATTTAGAGTCTGGTAAAAAAATGCGTGCAGACTGTTTACTATTTGCTAACGGTCGTACGGGTAATACTGCCGATTTAGATTTACCAGCTGCTGGACTTACCGCTGATGGTAGAGGACAAATTGCCGTTAATGAAAGCTACCAAACTAACGTTGAAAATATTTATGCCGTTGGTGACGTTATTGGTTATCCAAGCTTAGCAAGTGCGGCGTTCGATCAAGGGCGTATTGCCGCTATATCAATGTACCATACAGATAAAAATGCACGATTAACTGTGGATATTCCGACCGGTATTTACACTATTCCTGAAATTAGTTCGGTGGGTAAAACTGAACAAGAACTGACCGAAGCTAAAGTGCCATACGAAGTCGGCCGTGCACAGTTTAAACACTTAGCCAGAGCGCAAATATCAAATAACTTAGTGGGTTCTTTAAAAATTCTTTTTCATCGAGAAACCAAAGAAATTTTAGGTATACATTGTTTTGGTGAAAATGCGGCTGAAATTATCCACATTGGTCAGGCAATTATGCAACAAAAAAATGGCGGCAACACCATTGAATATTTTGTTGAAACCACCTTTAACTACCCAACGATGGCAGAAGCCTTTCGTGTAGCAGCATTAAATGGATTAAATAGACTTTTTTAATCCACTATAAAAAGAGAGTAGCATGAAAAAAGCACCATTGTTCATCACAGCAGTAACGAGCCTATTACTGAGCCTATCTGCTTTCTCTGAAGAGGTGTATAGCGTTTATTTAGTCCGACATGCTGAAAAGCAAAAAGTGGATGCGAAAGAAAAAGATCCTGCGTTAACAAACTGTGGGCGATTTCGTGCAAGTCAAATAGCAGATATTTTATCAGACGTTAAACTATCTGCTATTTACAGCACTAAATATCAACGCACCATGGCAACAGCACAACCAACTTCACTACAAAAGAATATTCCGATAAAAAATTATTCGGGTGGAGATTTAGACCAACTAGCGCTGAGTTTAAAGCAACTAAAACAAAACGCGCTTGTCATTGGTCACAGTAATACCACACCGCAACTCGTTGAACTGCTAACAGGCGAAAAAGCATCACCCATTACTGAAAATCAGTATCAAAAATTGTATCAAATTCAATTTTTTCAAGACCAAGTAAATGTCACTTTACTTACACAGCCTTTAGTTTGTCGTTAAACTCCCAATTAATTGGCTCTATTAGCGCTATTCTTTAATCTAAACAAACCCATTTCGTTCATATAAAACAATGAGCGGCTAATTGATTAGTTATCAAAACTTAAATAACTACTTTGCCAATCATTATACTCGGCGTGTTGAATATCGAGTTCATCTAGCTCGAATAATGCATCATCTGAATATACCGCCTTTAAAATATCTAGTGCTGATAAATTTCCATTCTGGTTATCAAAAAAAATACTGATTTCACCTGCAGCCTTTTGCTCTACTAAGTAAGGGTACGCGCGAGTTAACATCGCTTCAGCTTCATGCCAAATAGCCTGTATGGCGGCAATAGTTTCCTCATTATTAATTGTTACATAAGTGTCTGGATAGTTTAACCGAGCCGATTTTAAGTAATATTGAACATAGAGCATCATATCAACGGCACCATCGACTTGAAGTGTGGAAAATGGTCTAAAACTACCAGGATACAAGTTTTGTCCTGATTTAATATAATCAAGTTGAAAACCTCCATCACCAATGTAGGCAACAAGCTCATCTAGTAATAGGTGAAATTTGTTACCATTAGCGCCTTTCAACCCTTCAATGTAATATTGGTAACGAGATCTTTGTTTTAAATGCTCAGGAATCGTTTGCTCTACAATACTGTAATGTGCGGTGTGAAAAAGGTTATAGCCAATATCGTAGTAATTACCATTTAAAAAATAATTGGGACTATCACTGCCGTTACACCAAGCTAATTTTTTATTAAAACTATGATTGGTTTCATGTGTTGCTATAGATAGTTCATGTCCATCTTTAACCCAACTCATAAATTCTTCTTTATTTCTTAAGAATAATTGATGAGCATGAGTTGGGCTCGCTACCTCTAGCGCTAATTGAATGTCTACTTCAAGTTGATTTGTCAAACTAATATCATTAACTGATATAGGTTCTTTAAGTAATAATTCGCACTCTTTGTCACTAGGGATCTGCCAGGTAGTGATCTTTTCATCACCACCACCACATGACATCAGTGTTAATAAACAGGGAAAAAGAAGTATTAGTTGTTTTTTCATTAAGTTATTAGTCCGTTAAATTAGATGGTTAGTCCGTTAAGCTTAAATTAAAAAAAGTTAACATACTCAATAGATTAAAGCAAAGAGGATAGTTTGTTTACACTATAATTTCTATTTTTAAAGATGTTCAATAAGTCATGGCAGGTTAATTTGAATGTATTAATTCTACAACGCTCAATGCTAGTAGAGCTAATTACGTTAATTAATTAGTAAAGAATACTTTTTGAATCATTCAACGATTTTCCAGCTTTAATAAGCTCAATTTCAGAAATTCTAAAGGGTTGTCCCCATTGTTGAGTGGTCATCATATCGTCAATTAACTTGCCTTTTATCCTTACTTTTGCCCCTACTTGCTGAAAGTCTTTACTTAAGTTCATTGGTAAAAGCTTCTCGCCTTTATCAGTGACAATGCCGAAAAAGCCACCTTCAAAATCCATATAGCTAATGGTCGCAACTTTCCACTCGCCATTAGGTACAGTTACATTTTTTGGCTGTCTTGTAGACATGATATTGCTCCCTTTTTTAGACATAATAGCCTTTGCAGCAGGCTCTTCTTCGCAAGCAGGTAATAATAATACCCCAAACAAAATGATGCATGTTGACTGAATACTTCTCTTCATCCTAAACCTCACTGTTAAAGATCCACTTACCTAGCATCATTTAATTCGCTCTGTAGCACAAATAATAAAAAAGACGCTCAAGGCGTCTTCTTAGGGTTTAATTAACCGTGATACGGTTTGCTCAAACGATGCACTGATTCAATAAAGTGCCCTGCATGCTCGGGATCAACATCAGGATGAATACCGTGACCTAAATTAAATACATGGCCAGTCCCGCCTTCACCGAAACCTGCAAGTATTTTCGACACCTCTTGTTCTATGCGCGGCTTAGGTGCATATAACATAGATGGGTCCATATTCCCTTGTAAGGCCACTTTATCGCCAATTCGTGCTTTGGCATTTTCTATGTCGATGGTCCAATCAAGTCCTACAGCGTCACAGCCTGTTGCTGCAATATCTTCTAACCACATACCGCCATTTTTTGTGAATAACGTTACAGGCACTTTACGTCCATCATTATGACGAGTTAACCCATCAACAATTTTCGCCATATACTGTAACGAGAACTCTTTATAGTCACGAGGAGATAAAACACCACCCCATGTATCAAATACCATCACTGATTGCGCCCCAGCGGCTATTTGAGCGTTTAAATAGCTAATAACCGACTCTGCTAGCTTATCCAATAATAAGTGCAGCGTTTGAGGCTCAGAAAACATCATCTTTTTAATTTTAGTAAAAGCTTTCGAACTTCCACCTTCAAGCATATAGGTCGCCAAAGTCCACGGACTGCCCGAAAAACCAATTAAAGGGACTTCGCCTTTTAGTTCTTTACGAATAGTGCGAACCGCATTCATTACATAACCCAGCTCATCTTCAGGATCTGGTATGCCAATTTTGTCTACATCAGCTTTACATGTGATTGGACGTTGAAATTTTGGTCCCTCACCTGTTTCAAAATATAAGCCTAAGCCCATTGCATCAGGAATTGTTAAAATATCACTGAATAAAATCGCAGCATCAAGTGGAAAACGACGTAAAGGTTGAATGGTCACTTCACAGGCAAGGTCGGCATCACGACAAACTGACATGAAATCGCCAGCGTCTTTACGTACGGCTCTGTACTCTGGTAAATATCTGCCTGCTTGACGCATCATCCATACAGGAGTGTAATCTACAGGTTGGCGTAATAACGCGCGTAAATAATTATCGTTTTTTAATTCTGTCATCAAAAGGGTCTCTATTCTTATATGCGCAATATTCTAGCATTGCCATAGATTTGGATCTATGACGTAAATCAAGTCAATTTATAGAAATATTTTGACACATTTAAAAAAAAAGTAAAAAAGAACAAATAATCAATGAATCAGCAGCTTAGAAAAAATACTTACCATAAATAGCTTTGTACGAAAAAACTCGTCGAGTTTATGCTCTATTAAAGTTGTTGCAGAAGGAAAAATGGTTTGTTATAAAATGGCTGCGCTAGTGAGAACAACTAATAAAAATAATAAGTTTTTAACGTATAACTAAAAAGAGTTTTGTTTAACAGAACCGTTCAGCGAGCATTTCAAGCCTTACCTTTGGGTAAGGCTTTTTTATTGCCTGCTATTTAATCTCACATAAAGAGATAAGGTTTAGCTGCTAAATAGTATCCTAAACTTTCATGACAATATGATGACAACATTAAGTAAGAGGGTGTAAAAGCCAATAAGTTCAATATCAATTAAGTCAAATTAATAAAGAGTAAATAATGTCTTCAGTTACATCTGTTTATCAACTCTTACACTACCTCCTTCAAGATAGATCAGTCGAACTGCATCATCGGCATGAAATACCATATTAGTGTCGAGATCTTGAATCACCATATACTCTTGGCCGCCTTTTACTTTGATCATCAGTTCAACTAGGTGAATAACACGCTCTTGATATTCTTGGTTGCGGTTATTCGCTACATTTCCGCCAATAATCGCACCTAATACGGTTGCAATATCACGGCCACTTCCGCCACCAAACTGATTACCAATAACGCCACCAACCAAAGCACCACCAAAAACCTTCCAGCCTTGATTTTTATCTTCTATCAGTTCTTTTTTACTAACATTTCGCACTGAGACGATATGACCAAATAATACTTTTTCAACCGCTACGGCGCTATTTCTATCGTAATCAGCATTAGCCAAAGGCACATATGCCAATAGAAATAGGCAGCTTAATAACAGAGTTTTCATGCTGCCTCCTTAAAGACTAAATTACCAACTAACAAACTCTTTTTCTTTAGTTTTACGAATTTCTGTTTCATCAGCCCATTCAACTATGCCGCTTTGAAGATCCATTAAACGTAAAGTAAATTTATAATAAACATCTGACTGATCTTGATTCGATTTAACAATGCTTGAAAGATTGCCATACAACATATATTCAGCACCAACTTGACGACCAAATTGCACAGCTTTATTTGTATCTACCATTCCAGAATTTTGCTGGAAATCAATTTGCTTTCTAGCAGCATCAACACGAGTCATATCAACAAAACGAAACTTTCCAGAGCGTAGTAATTTAGTTGAAATTGAGTCTGTTACAGATTCTGTATCAATGTGCTCGCTAGTTTTGTTTTTAATGCTCTCAACAAAGACTATAGGACGTTTATTCTGTGTTAATGTGCCAACTACAGGAGACATTAATAATGAGTCTGTCATCTCCCCTGCTATTTTTTGCAAGTCCGTCGAACCAAAATTAATATTAGTTGTTTCTACCGCCGCTGCATCGCCATAACGAACAACAGATTTATTTGTACAACCTGACATTACTGTAATTGCCAAACCTATGCTTGTTGCTAAAATAATTTTATTCATTGAATTTTCCTTTTAATAATTGCTTAACTAATTGTTACGACCTAGTTGTTACTGAACTAAAAATAATCGTTAAAACTTAAATGCTTTTTCTGGTACTTCTCGTACGTAAACACTAAATGAGGCTACTGTAGTTGTTGGCGCTATACCTCTAAGAGTAGCAGTTTGAAAACCATGTAATTCAAGAGGTTTCCAAGCAGCTTTACCAGGCTCAATCACAAAACCTTCGGTATCAAACCAATTAAAATGATATTGCAGTTGTAGTGATTTTTTATAACTACTCGTCAGCTCAAGGTTTACCTCAAGCAGATCATTGGTTTTTCTCGATTTTATATCGGTGATTTGTAATTTATTAGCTAAATCTGGATTATGTACTTCTAAATGTTGACTAAAATCATCCCCCTGAACAATTTTAGACGTTCCTGTACCTGAGGTTACAGGTGGCACATTTTTACAACCAACCACTAACACACTTGTTAAAAACACAGCGATAACCGCTAGATTAGATGATTTCATACTCGACTCCTTTTAATGAATAGTGCTAAACCGTTAACTTAACCTTAACGGTTACAATGTAGTAATTTTTTGCTCAAGCTGACTACCAGTAGAAATGGTATTGATTAACGTTATTCGGTTAGCCGTTATATTTACGTCAACCACCTTGCTTCTTCCGTTTTGCTGTAACGTTATTTGATGTTTGCCTTCACTCAAGTTTAATCGTATCAATTGCACGTTATCAGGTAATGTGCTCCAACTACGGGTATCTGCATTTTCAGAAGCAATGTTATATAAACTTGCTATGATATTGCCAACATCTCCTCCTTTTCGGCTCATTTGTTTACGCATTTCTTCTTTAGCCACTAACCTTAATGCTTGACGAACGACCATAGCAGGCAATTGATCTTTTAAGTGTTTAGCTGCTAATGCGTCTAACCGAACAACCTCTTGAGACTGATATGACTGATCATTTACTGTTAATGTCAGTGGCGTTCGCGGCCTATTATTTGCGCGATAAACGGGGAGCGACACACTATAAAATCGCATATCTCTGTGATGAGAAAATATGGGTAAATTAATCGAGATCTCATCTTTCGGGCTAATAATGCCGTCTTCAAGCAATAAAACTAACTGTCCGCTGTTATTATTGGCTTGATTGTTATATTTGCCAAACCTTTGCTCAAATCGCGAAATATCATCGGTCATCGATAAACCATGTGCTAGGCGAAGTACATCTTGTTGTAAAAATTGATTACTGGGATATATCTCGAGTGCTCGCTTGTAGTCAATATAGGCATCATTAAATTGTCCTGCGCCTTCATATAAAACACCCGATAAATAAAAGGTATAAGCATTTTGAAAGCCATTTTTAACCTTACCAATAGTCGTCGCCATTGAAGGGTAACTTTTATTGAAGGAGTCGGCATTAATGCCATTGCTGGTCATTTTTTTCTGCGCGTCATTTAAGCTTGCTTGATTAGCCGAAAGTGCTTGTTCTTGCACTAAATTAGCACGACGCACTTCCACTAAAGCGCCTTCATATTGCTTTTGGTATAAATAGTTTAATGCTTGGAAACTATGCAACATGCTTTGCTCATAATAAGGAACATCGTAACGAAGTGCATTATCATTACTGACAACCGCGCCGACATTTTCAACCCCTCGGCTTAGTTGAATTTTGGCTTGCTCTTGTGCATGTTGAATTTGCTCGGAGGCCAACGTGAACGTTTTTTCACTTTCTGACCAATGCTGATTCAAATATTGCAACCGAGCCGTTTCTAGCAACCCTAAAGTATAGGTGCCATCAGAACTACTACGAGACTGAATAAGCGATTGTGCGAGCGTATAGTCGCCACGTAATTGAGCATTATAGACAGGGCGCATTTGTTTGTTATACCCAGAGAAAACATCAGTAAATGACATAGAGCTACAGCTTGAGAGTGTCGCCGCAAGCGCAAGGTATCCTGTTATCCGTAACAAAATTTTAAACATATAACCTTTACTTAACATAGTGATAATAAAACGAGTTACAAAGTAATACTTGAACTGTGTTTACACAATCAAACTATTGTAAAAAAATGTGCTTACTTTAACTGTACTTACTTTAACCGAGTTGACATTAAGCACCACTTATCTTGTTAATCTTAATGTTTGAGTATTATAAATGCTATACACTTAATTGACACTTTTAATTAATGTTAAACACAGGCCTTAAATTGATAAAATATTTTCTTATTCTTGTTCTGATAATAATGTCGAATACTAGCCATGCATTAGGCCAATTAGGACATCAGATTGTTTGCCAAGTAGCATATGACCATTTATCTTCAGAAAAACAACAACAAATCACTTCGTTGCTCAGTTCTCTGTCCCAAAAAGATAAACAACTCATTAACCGTTATACTCAACAAAAAGAAAACACAGTGATTACTTTTGCTAACGCTTGTACTTGGGCTGATGCGATAAAAAAAGATCCTACATACGATTCATATAAACCCTGGCATTATCTCAATTTATCTAGGAAGTCAGACAAAATAACAACGAACACGTGTAAAGACAACTGTATTAGCCAAGCTATACCATTCCACCAGCAACAGTTAGCAACAGCGATTACCCCTAACAAAAGAGTAGAAGCCTTAATGTTTTTAGGGCACTGGTTGGGAGATATTCATCAGCCTTTACACATAAGTTATGCTGATGACTTAGGTGGAAATCGTCGCTCTATTACACTCCCTCAAGGTAAGTGTAATAATTTACATTGGTTATGGGATTCATGCTTATTAACCGCAAAAATTAATGATGATGAGTCTGCAGATATATATGCACAGTTAATTCACCAACTCACTAACGAATGGAATAGTGCCCCGATTCAACAATGGCAAGCGCAGCCGCCGCTCATCTGGGCCAATGAATCATTAACGCTTGTCAGAGAAGCCTCGTTCAAATATTGTCAACAAGATGGACAAGGAGTTTGTAAAAAGCTTAGCGCTAAGGTAGTACACCTACCTCAAAGCTACCTAGTACATTATCAACCGATACTAGAAAAGCGCATATTACAGGCTGCCGTTAGACTTAATGGATTATTGAACATTTCTTTATAGTTTATTTTTAGCTTCAATCCACTGCGCCATATATTTTGTACTTTTGTGCGCGTGGTGATTGAGCATACTACCAATAAAGTTTTGCTGGCGATGGTAAGTTAAATTACTTTCAAGCGCTACCAGCACTTTTTGCAATTTTGTAAAATGTGCCTCAAGATCATACAGAGACTGTGCATTGGTTAAACCATTTTCACTAGCTTGTTGCCATGTTTTGTTATCTTGATAAAGTGCAACCGCTTGTTCTGCAATTCCTTGAGCGTCATTAGCAATAGCACCTCCCCAATGATGAGTGCCTTGCATACTTTCAGCACCAATATCGGTTGTTACCGATGGTGTGCCGCAAAGCATTGCTTGAGCTAGTTTGCCTTTAATTCCTGCGCCAAAGCGTAATGGTGCTAAACATACCCTCGCCGACTGCATCGCAAGTTCAGCATCTGCCACCCAACCTTTAACAATAAACCCCGATTTTTCATCATGTAAAGCTGTCGCTTTAGGGGGTGGATAAGCACCACACACCAATAATTGTGCTTGAGGTAACTTAGCGCGAATCAATGGCCATATCTGTTGTCTCAACCATAAAACTGCATCCCAATTAGGGGCATGTCTAAAATTGCCAATAGATATAAAGTTTTGTCTTTGGTTAAAGTCTGGATTAACTTTATTGAGTTGTGCATCTGTCAGCATAAATGGGCAGTAATGCAGCAAATAAGCAGGCACTGAAAAAAGCCGCTGCAAAAATTCAATTTCTACATGAGAAATCATTAAAGATAAATCACAACGAAAAATTGCCGCTACTTCACGCTTTGCCATTTCAGATGTCAATAAATCACTGTCTTGTAATTCTCTACCTTGTTTAAAAGCATCATGACGTGCATGGCGTAAACTAAATAAGTCTTCACTGTCTAAGATTCTCAGCGCTTGAGGACATTGTTCAATAACTCGCCAGCCAAATTGCTCTTCCATCATAAATCGATCAAACAAGACAACTGAAGGTTGTAAGTCAGCGATAAAAGCATCAAAACTTTGACAATTCAGGGCGATGGATTCAACCTTTATTGCTAAGCTTTTCAAATCAACCATATGCTCTGAAAGCTGAGCAGGACTTGCAAAAGTTACCTGATAATTTTGCTGTTGAAAAAAAGCAATAAGCTGCATCATTCTACTGCCCGCAGCAGACGAGTTAGGCTCTGGCCAAACATATCCAATAATTAATAATTGCTTCATTTAGTTCACTTTGACGATTTAATTAACGTTCAAACATAAAAAAAGCGAGCTGAGCTCGCTTTTTTTTCAGCGCATTTAGCGATTACTTTTCATCAGTCGCTTGTGCGGCATCAGCTACTTCTTCCGCAGCTTCTTCTGCGTGTGCATGAACTTCTTTTAGCTTAGGCACTGCAACAGGTGCAGTTTGAGCTTGACCTAATTCAACAGCTGGCTCAGCTTTTTTAATGTCTAGTAATTCAATTTCAAATTGTAGCACTGAGTTACCAGGAATTGTAGGCGGCTTGCCTTGTGGTCCATAAGCTAAGTCTGATGGAATATAAAACTTATATTTAGAACCCACAGACATTAATTGTACACCTTCAGTCCAACCACGAATTACGCGATTTAAAGGAAATACCGCTGGTTCACCACGATCAATTGAACTATCAAACTGCTCGCCGTTTAAAAAAGAACCCGCGTAATGTACTGTTACTGTATCAGTACCTAATGGTTTTTCACCGTCAGCTTCAACAATCACTTCATATTGAATACCTGAAGCAGTTACTTGAACACCTTCTCGTTTAGCATTTTCTGCTAAGAACTTTTTTCCTTCCGCAATAGCAGCTTCAGACTCTAGCGCAATCATTTCTTCTTGCTTGGCTTTCATCTGCTCATCAAGGCTCATTAATAAACTTTGAATTTCATCTTGTTCAATTAATGACTTACCATCCATGCTATCTAAGAAGCCTTGTGCGATTAAATCTTTGTCTAATCCTAAACCAAGCTTGCTTTGTTGCTCTAAGTTACGCTCCATATACATACCAATAGAGGCACCTAAACCGTAAGCTTGCTTTTGAATTTCAGTTTTTAGCTCTGGCGCTTTCGCCGTTTCTTGTTTAGCTTCTTGATTACAACCTAGTACAGATACTAGAGCAATAGCGACTAATGTCGGTTTGAAAAATTTCATTTACTTCTCCGTTAATTAACACAGTTGGAGAAACCCCCAAACCTTGTTGAAATTGTATTTACTCTCATTTTTTATAGCCAAATAACTTGGGTATAAAATAAAAAACGCCTTATACTAACGATAAATGCAGCAAGAAAAAAGACTTAATATTTTGTTGAAATGTAAACAATCATTAAAAAACAGCGCACGATGGACTTTTATCATCATTTTTTCGTTGATAATCAGCGCTTGCCAGCCAGTAAATAATGAGCCACTACAACGTTGGCAACATGCTGTTGAAGGCTCTTACGCTGGAAATATTTCTAATGATGGTAAATACAGTGTCATTTCTTCAATTCATCATGGCATCAGTTTATGGAATTTAGAGCAAAATGCCTTAAAATATCAGTGGTCTCAGTCACAAGACAGTAGCGACAACATAGTGCTTGCATTAGATATCAGTAATAACAATAGTCATGTTTTATCAGCAGACAGAACTAGCTTTGCCTTATGGAACATAGAAACTGGCGCGGCTGAAGGTTATTGGAAAGTAAGAAATTCCAACATTAGAGACGTGGCAATAAGCAATTACGCTGATTATCTATTAATTGGCAAAGCAAATGGTGATGCCGTTCATGTAACCATGAGCAATGGCCGTCGAATTGAATTTTTAGGCCATAGTGAAAAAATAAATTCTGTAGATATGTTACCTAACGGCAGAGTTGCTATTACCGGAGCCAATGATTTTATCGCGTACGTTTGGGATACAGCCTCTGGACAAGTCATTTACCAATTTAATCACCCAAGCAGAGTGTCTAAAGTTGCTTTAGATGCTTACGGGCGCTACGCTTTTTCAGCCGACAGTATGAAAGGCGCACATATTTGGGACTTAAAAACGGGCAAACTTGTTACTGATTTAAAAGGTACTAAGCGACAAGAAATATTTAGCTCAGTCAGGTTCTCTAAAGATGGTCAACTTATGTTAACTGGTGCGGCAAGTAAAAAGGTTAGCGTATGGGAAGTTGCAACCGGCAATAGACTTGCTCACTGGCAAGTTGCCCCAAAAGATGCCAACAGACCAACAGGAGCTGTTGTTTATAGCGTTGGATTTCGCGATAATGGCTCAATATTAACTGAAAGCTCATCAGGATATGCTGAATTATGGCAAATACCCCAATAGACGTTGAGAATTACGACTCAGCAGAAGCACTTATTCTTCGCCTTGATGCGTTAGAGTCTAGAAATGTGTTTCAAGACGATGTTATTGAGCAGCTCAGTGAAGAGCTAGCGATTCATCAAGAAAAAATTGCCGAATTAAAAGGGCAATTACAACTAGTGGCAACACGACTAAAAGAAGCAAACTCAGCAATGCCTGAGTCTGGTCAAGAGGTTGAGCCACCGCCGCCCCACTTTTAATCCGCAGAAATTAAAAAGGGGGTTTCACAAGGCCAATGAGGTAGCCATAATCGCGCAGCCCTATAAATGTGATGGTTGTAAGCCGCCTTATTCTTGTTTAAATACACCAATAACCTGTTCGTGTTCTCGCACCGCTTTTTCTACATGAGCTTCAGGTTGCGTCATTTGTTCGCCACAACTGACGCAAGTAACTTTCTCTATACTATCTTCTTTTGTTAACGCCATCGTATCCATAGCCTTACATTTAGGACATATTGCGCCAGCAATAAAACGTTTTTTATGTTGAATACTCACAGTGACACCTAATTTTTAGCGAATTTCTATCATTTTACCTTGAAGAACCCCTGTAGGAAAAGAGACAATGCCCCACATTGCAAATGTATTTACACTTAGAGGATTCTCGATTGATTACTGCCAGCGAATTAAGCCTAGATAGAGGTGTAAAAAACCTTATTACGTCATCTAGCTTTACTATTCATCCTAATCATAAAGTTGGCTTAGTGGGCGCTAACGGTTGTGGTAAGTCTTCCCTCTTCGCGGCACTACTGGGCGAGCTTCAACCTGATACGGGTAATCTCTCAATGCCTGCGAGCTGGAGCATTGCTACCGTCAAACAAGAAACCCCAGCGTTAACGCAAAGCGCACTCGACTATGTTATGGATGGCGATAAAGAATTTCGCCAACTAGAGCAAGAGCTTGAGCAAGCAAGACTTAACCAAGACGGGAATTTAGAAGCCACTATTATTAATAAAATTGACAGCATTAATGGCTACAGCTTACCAGCAAGAGCCGGCGAGTTATTACATGGTTTAGGTTTTTTACAACCTCAATTAAGTAGTGCTGTTAAAGAATTTTCTGGTGGCTGGCGTATGCGTCTTAACTTAGCCCAAGCATTGATTAGTCGTGCCGATTTACTATTGCTCGATGAACCGACCAACCATCTAGACTTAGATGCGGTAATTTGGTTACAGCGTTGGCTTAAACGCTTTACTGGTACGCTTGTTTTAATTTCGCATGATCGTGATTTTCTGGATACGGTTATCGGACAAATACTGCACATAGAGCATCAAAAAGCGAAATTATACAGCGGAAATTACACTGCATTTGAACGTCAACGTGCTGAGCACTTAGCTCAACAAGACGCGCAATACCAAAAACAAATCAAAGAAGCCGCACATTTAACCGCCTTTGTAGATCGCTTTAGAGCAAAAGCAAGCAAAGCAAAACAAGCACAATCTCGCCTAAAGCGCTTAGAAAAGCTTCCCGATTTAGCACCTGCGCATGTCGATACCCAATTTACTTTTCATTTTGAAAAACCCGAAACTTTACCCTATCCGTTACTTGCCTTAAAAGAAAGTGATTGTGGCTATAACTCTGACGCTATCATCTTAAAAGAGGTCGCGTTAACTTTAGTTCCTGGTAGCCGTATTGGCTTACTTGGTAGAAATGGTGCAGGTAAATCCACACTCATTAAATCATTAGCAGGCGAACTAGCATTACAAACAGGTGAAAGGTATTGTGCCCAAGAATTAAAAGTCGGTTACTTTTCTCAACACCAGCTAGAACAACTACATAAAACCAGTAGTCCGATTGAACATATTATTCGTGCTAAACCTGAAATTACCGAACTGCAAGCACGTTCATTTCTAGGTCGATTCGGCTTTAGTGGCGACCAAGCATTGTCTCCTATCGATACAATGTCGGGTGGTGAAAAAGCACGATTAGTATTAGCGCTAATCGTACAAGAAAAACCACAGCTGCTGTTATTAGATGAACCGACCAACCACCTAGATTTAGAAATGCGCCAAGCCTTGGTATTAGCCTTACAAGATTTTGAAGGCGCTATTATCTTAATTGCCCATGATAGGTTTTTATTGGAATCGTGTGTTGACGAGTTTTATTTAGTTGCAAATGGTCAAGTACGCGAATTTAGCGGCGACATCGATGACTACCAACAATGGTTAAACGATGAAAAAAAACAAATTATTAAAAACAGTAAAACCACTAATGAAAATACTGTCGATAAAAAACAGTTACGTAAAGAACAAGCAGAGTTAAGAAAAAAGTCTGCGCCATTGCGTAAAGAAGCGGATAAATTAGAGAAAAAAATTCAACAATGGCAAACACAACTTAGCCAAGTTGAAGCCGAGTTGGCAGACAGTGAAATTTATCAAAGCGAACATAAGAAAAAACTCACTGACTTAATAAAGCAGCAAGCTCAATTAAAGCAAGACATCGAAGAAAGCGAAATGAACTGGCTTGAGTTCGAGGAGCAAATTGAAGCGATAATGTCAGCTAACTAGGGCGAGTTAATTGTTCAGTCACGCTTTTGTAATAAGAGAAAGATCAACAGCCACTAGTTTATTTGCTCGGTAACTACCTAAAACTGATAACCTTGCTACACTGAAATACAGGTTGTTTATTCTCTGTATGTCAACTTTTTAAAATGGAGATTTATTATGAAAAATAATTCAATGCTAGCCTACCTACTCGCTATTACTTGTAGCTTTAGTGCCTTGTCATTTGCTAATGACTACGACCAAGGTATATATCAACTTAACCGTGGAGAATTTAAAGCAGCAATGGCGCAATTTACGCCGTTAGCAGAAGATGGTTTTTCACCCGCACAATATCAATTGGCAATGATGTATAAAAACGCACAAGGGACACCTAAAAATACCGAAAAGGCGATTGAATTACTCAATTTAGCAGCCGATCAAAACGATTCTGATGCCCAATTTGAACTTGCAGTTATGTATTCACAAGGCAATCTAGTTGAAAAAAACTTGACTACCGCTTTTCAATTGATGAAAAAATCTGCCACCAAAGGACTAGCCAGTGCGCAATTTAACTTAGGGGTTATGTATTATCAAGGTGAAGGGGTAAGCGTTAATCACACAGAAGCTGCAAACTGGTACAGACAAGCTGCTAATCAAAACTATGCCTTAGCTCAGTTTAATTTAGCGTTAATGTACTTCGAAGGTAATGGGATTGAGCAGAGCAGAGAAATGTCTTTCGTTTGGAATACTATCGCTGCCTACAATGGCTACGAAGACGCGGCAAAAAGTCGTGATATGGATGCACATAAACTTTCTAAAGCAAAGGTCGCCTCATTACGAATTAAAGCGGATGAAATGTATCGAAACATTATCGCGCAAAAAGAGATAAACGCTCAAAAAGCTAACAAAAATCGCTTCTATTGATCTATATCACATAGTGTTAACTGCACCTTATTTATAATCACTGTGTAAAGTAAATTACGCATTCAATGATAAAGGTATGAGGTGCTCACTATGAAATTTTTAGATATGTTATTAAACGATCCTATCGTACTTTATTCTGCTGTAGGTCTTTCAATTTTGTTAGGTATTTGCAGTTTTTATGTTTATTATTTTCTAAAGCATATACAAGAAGATAGTTAATAATTACCCGACAAATGCATCAGTCCCCCATTTGCTAAGCGCCAATTTTTTATGGCATTTGTACGCTCTTTCTAAATATTTTTTTGACTGTTTTTTAACCATTGCAGCAGTTTTTTGCTATACTCCTTCTAGATACAACGACTATTCTCGGGGGAGTATTCTTATGGCTATTGCGATTAGTCAACCATCAAGTTCATTAAGCGTTATTGATCAACTCACTAGAAAGCGTGATGAAAATGATGAAAAGGTTGCCTCGGGTAAGCGCATTAACCGTGCTGCTGATGACGCTGCAGGTTTACAAATAGCTAACCGCTTAACGTCGCAAATTAATGATGCTGCTCAACGAAGCTTTAATGCCCAAGACGATGTAAATATTAATAAAGTGCAAGGTGCACAGCTGTCCTCTATTGATGAAAGTCTGCAACGTGCAAACGTTTTATCTGTTCAATCTTCCAACCCATTAAGTGATAACAGTGCTATTCAAGGTGAGTTAGATCAATTATCAGAAGAGATAAATACTATTGCAGAGGAAGTATTAGGAACTTCAGACTTTTTAACAGGTCTTGATGCCAACGATCCCGTTGCCACCCAAACGGCTATTGAAGAAGCTTTTAAAACCATTAACGAGTCTAATGCCGCCTTAGGCGCTGAAAGTAACGCATTAGATAGTCAAGTATCTACTTATCAGGCCTCCGTGGTCAATGTTAGTGCCTCTCGCTCGCGTATCCAAGACACAGATTATGCCAAAACCACAGCAGAGCAAGAACAATTAAATACGTTACTACAAGCAAGCCTGCTTAATAAAAAAGATGAAGAATCTCGCAAAGGACTTTTAATTAATAAAGTGGTTTAGTGATATAAACTCCCTTCACGGCAGTTCGCAATTGTTTATTGAGTTTTAACTTTGCTCACGTACAATGTCATTACGTTAAAATAGACCCGTCCTCCATGCTCATATCAAGCCATTTTAAAGCCGCTTGGTGGCTTACCAATCGTCATATGCAAACCATTGCAGCAAAATGGTTAAGACGCAATGAAAAGCTTAATACGCTTATTGAAACAATCGAGTTGCCTGATGGTGATTTTATAGATATTGCTTGGACCGAAAAACCCCAAGCCGATATTAGCCAACCTATAGTAGTTATTCTTCATGGTTTAGAAGGCTCTGTTGATAGTCACTACGTTAAAGGTATGTTAGCCACACTAAAGCAAAAAGGCTGGATTGGTGTACTAATGCACTTTCGCGGCTGTAGCGGACGAGCCAATCGTCAAGCAGCAGCTTATCATTCGGGTGACACACGAGATATTACTTATCTAGCCACTATATTAAAAAATAAGTATCCGCATTGTCCTTTATTTCTCATTGGCTTTTCTTTAGGAGGTAACGTTGTTGCCCGGTATATAGCTCATAATGTAGATAATCCATTTACTGCTGCAACCATAGTGTGTGCTCCCTTGCATTTAGCAAGTTGTAGCCAACGCATTAATCAAGGTTTTTCAAAGCTATATCAATATTATTTAGTTAACATGCTTAAAAATAGCACGCAATTGAAAATAGACTCGCAACTTATTACGACAATAAATGCTACTGCATTAAAAAAAGTTAAAACAATGAAAGAGTTTGATCAATTAGTTACAGCTCCCATTAATGGTTTTAAAGACGCTGACGATTATTATCATCAAATGAGTGGTTTAAATAATTTAACCTCTATTGATCAACAGTGTTTAATTATTCATGCCATTGATGATCCATTTCTCAACCATCAGGAGATTATAAGTAATGAGTTATTGCCTCAAAATATCACCTTTGAGCTGACCGAAAAAGGTGGTCATATGGGCTTTATTACTGGCAACAACCCGCTCAAGCCAATTTATTGGCTTGAAGAACGTATTCCTACATTTATCGAGCAATTTTTATGATCATACCCACACAATCGTTAGCCAACGAAACGTTAACCGCAATTATTGAAGAGTTTGTTTTACGTGAAGGTACTGAATATGGTGAACAAGACGTGAATTTAACAGATAAGATAGCACAAATTAAGCTGCAATTAACCCAAGGTAGCGCGGTGTTAGTTTATTCAGAACTTCACGAAACGGTAAACATTTTACCAAAAGAGCAGTTTTTGCAAAATGAGCCTCATGAATAAATTATAGCGATAAAAAAACGGTGTTAATTACACCGTTTTTATCGTAAATATTTCAATAAACTTACTTTAATTTAGCTTCTTTAGCAGCTGTTTCTTTATTAAAGCTCACAATAAAGCTAACAGGTACTGCGTTACTGATACTAGGCAGTTTAGCTAACTCTTTTAATTTGTTAACGCCTTCTTCTAAAGCGAAGTTGTTTGCATACAACAAAATAGGCTTAAGACTAGAAACAACAAAACTCTCATTGCTTAATTTAGCAATAACCACTTTTACAGCCGCGGTGTGTACTCTACCGTGAAGACTAATATCTCCGGTTAGTTCAATCATGTCAGCACTGCCAACCGCAATGTTATTAAATTTCTCCATGTCAACTTGCGCATCAAAGTTGGCTTTTGGGAAAACGTCTGTGTTAAACAAAAACTTTCTCATTCGTTCATCACGAACAACTACATTAGTGTCAACGCTGAGTAAGTCTATTGAAAAACTTACTTTACCACTTTCATCAAATGTACCACTGAGTTGATTAAAGTGATGCACCTCAGCTACATTACCATTTTTAATTGAAATAAAGCTTAATGAAGATTTATCATTGTCTAATTGCCAAGCACTTAAGGCAGGGAAAGCGACAAGGCTAATAAAAAATAAAAATAAACGCATAAGAGATCCTATTGACTTAAAGGAGAAATAATAGAGCAACTACCAAGCTGCTCGGTGTTTTTTAATAATATCTTGCCATGGAAAATTTTGTGAGCCTAAACTAATAAAATCAGGATTTAACAAGCTTTCTCGCTTATTGTAACTCAGCGGTTGAAATTCACTATCAATAATATTACCGCCAGCTTGTTCTAAAATACATTGGCTTGCCCCTGTATCCCACTCACCAGTTGGTCCTATTCTTAAATAACAATCCGCACCACCTTCCGCAATTAAACAATTTTTTAAAGAACAACTCCCTAATGCAACATATTCAAAATTCATTTTGTCGTTAAGGTATTGTCCCATTAAATTTAGTTGTTGACGTCGGCTTATCGCCACTTTTATCGCTTTATCATGATGATAATCCGCAACTTGTATTTGATGACTTGCTTGGGAGTTGTCTTTAAAAGCTCCTAATTGCTTTTGGCCGTAATACGTTAAGCAATGATCAGGGGCATGGATTACTCCAATGGTTGGCCAGCCATTTTCAACTAACGCTATATTGACAGCAAAATCGCCACTACCAATAATAAACTCTCCGGTACCATCAATAGGATCAAGTAACCAATATCGCTCCCAATTCTTGCGCTCACTTAACGGAAGTGCACCTACTTCTTCAGAAATAATAGGAATGTCAGGGGTAAGCGTTTTTAATTGATCCATCAAAATATCATTAGAAGCAATATCAGCGCTGGTCACTGGGCTATCATCTTCTTTCATTTGTGCCGTGTAATTACCTTTTTGGTAATATTTCATCACTTCAACACCCGCTTTTTTAGCACTGTTAATGGCAATATTTAGCAGTTTCTCGTTACTCATAACGAATCTCTCAAGTGGTTATTTGGCTTTTGATTAATGGAAGATGTAGGCAAATTATTCGCAAAATGATCACGAATTAACATCAAAGCGGCAATACTACGCGCTTCGTTAAAGTCTGGTTCATCTAGTAATGCGAGGTAATTATCGAGTTGCCACGGTACAACTTCTAATGGCTCAGGTTCGTCACCTAATAGTTTTTCTTCATACAGATTTTGTGCAAGGAAGATGGTCATTTTTGCATTAAAAAAAGCTGGTGCCATCATCACTTCCCTGATCGGCGTTAATTGTTGAGCGCCAAATCCAACTTCTTCTTTAAGCTCTCGGTTTGCAGCTTCAATGGCTTGCTCCCCTTCATCAATTAAGCCTTTAGGAAAGCCTAACTCGTAACTGTGTGTACCTGCGCAGTATTCTTTAACCAGTAACATAGTGTGCTCGTCAAGCATGGGCACTATCATTACAGCGCCACGCCCTCCTCCTTTCATTCGCTCGTACTGGCGTTGCTCACCATTGCTGAAAGTAAGGTCGAGTTGTTCAATACTAAAAAGACGACTTTTTGCCACCTGATTTTGAACATTAATTATCGGTAATTTTTGCTTCCGTGTCATTATTTGCCTGTCGCAAGTACTGATAGCCATTAGCATAAATGGTATCATTTGATATAACACTATAATAGGCTCCTTTTTATTAAAAAATCTATGTTTGATTAGTTAAAATTGAAACTGTTTCGTTATATATATAAATGATTGACTAACAAACGCTATTTCTACAACCAGACAAGATAAAAACAAAAGCCAAGGCAACGCCTCTCTACATTTAATTTTAAGGGATAATTAATGATTAATTGGTCAGCAATACAAACCGTTCTACTCGATATGGATGGCACTTTACTCGACTTAAATTATGATAACGAGTTTTGGCAACAGTATATTCCACAAATCTTAGCGAAAAAAAATAAGATCTCGTTATCGCAAGCCAAACAAGAGATGGCTTCAAGATATGACTCTGTACAAGGAAGAATACAATGGTATTGCCTAGATTATTGGCAAAAAGAATTAGATTTACCTATTTTAGAATTAAAACATGAGATAAGTCATTTAATAAAAATGAGACCAGACACTATTCCATTTCTAGACGCGTTAAAAGACGCCGGAAAAAGAGTGGTTTTAGTCACTAACGCACACCCTGACTCCTTAAGTTTAAAAATAGAAAAAACTCAACTCAATGAGCATATTAGCGAGTTGATTTCTTGTCACACTTTTGGTGTAACCAAAGAAAGCCAAGACTTATGGCGACAACTTCAAGAGCATTTACGATTTGATAACACGTCAACTTTATTTGTTGATGACTCCCAACAAATTTTACTTGCTGCCAAAGAGTTTGGTATTGCGCACTTAATGGCTGTCGCAAACCCTAGCAGCCAAATACCAACTAAAAATATCGATGGCTTTATTAATGTTTCAGATTACCGCACACTAATTAATGATATAAAGTAGTTCACTAAAAAAATGATGATTAACTTTTCACGTTATTAAATAACTACATTTAAATGACTCAATAGACAATGAGGTTGCATGAACCTAAACCAGATTACATTACCTGTAAACGATATGGAAAAAGCCGCAGCGTTTTATTTAACATTAGGTTTTATTCAAATTGTTGATACACCTCATTATGCTCGTTTTGAATGCCCAGAGGGAGGTTCAACTTTTTCACTTGCTCTACAAACCGAGCAATTTTTCAATGGTGTGGTTATTTATTTTGAGCATAAAGAACTAGATCAATGGGTATCAAAGTTAAAAGCGCTCGGTATTAAATTTGATCAAGAGCCAACAGATCAAAGTTATCTGTGGCGTGAAGCAATATTGCACGATCCATCTGGCAATAAAATTAAGCTTTATTGGGCAGGAGAAAACCGACTCAACCCACCCTGGCGAGTGGATAAACGTGTTTAGCAACTAATTCAATAAGAGCCTTTACCGCGAAAAGCGAAAGTCATTTAAAATCGTCGCCATCAACAACTTCAAATCACACTGGATGTTAAAATCCTAAACGATATCGACCTTGATTGTCAGATTTACCTAGAAAAGGTAAAACATTATAAAGCTTTTCTGGAAAGTTTTTAGTCGGCGTTAAATAACCGTTACCACTAATTCTTTTAGGTCTTACATAGGCAGTAAATGAAATACCCAAATCATTTTTTTCATCAATAATCGCAGTCAATGCACCTTGTTCGCAACTTAACTTAGCGGATAAGTTACCTAAAGCAACTGTTTCATTTAATGCCGTAACCGATGTTTTGCTCCAATGTATATCGCCTTGCACAGTTGAACAAATAGGTTTACCGATAACAAATTTATCCAGAGTAATATTCACGTCGCCACTCGCCTCTAAGGGAATAGGTGAAGGCATTCTTTGAGCAATTGTATTGGCTGACAATAAAATATCAGCATTGTCGATAGTAATATCGGCTAAAAAACCCGAAGCGGTCAGCGTGCCTGATGGTCCACGAGCAAAAGGATCACCAAATTTAAGTGCCACTTTAGGGTCCATCATAACTAACGACCACACACTCAAATCGGCTTCAATATCAACAAGGGTGACTTCTGGATGTACTAACTCATCAATGCTCATCTGCCAAATAGTACCTTTAACACCATGAACACTCATTGTTTTTGGTAAGTTAACAAAATTAAAAGCAAAATTAGCTGGCGTTAACGCAATAACAAACACTAAATAAATGCTGAAAAAAATGGCCCCTAATGCAAACTTCTTTTTCATACCGCCTTCCTAACTAATGTCTTCAAAAACTCTATCACGGGGTTATTCTCTTTTATGGCCAATACTATTAATAACAAGTTAAATAACACAATTAACCTTTGCCTAATTGTAATCGTCGTACATTCACAACACCTGACTGTTCAGTGCTACTTAAATCAATACCTTTAACTTGCAAGCCTTCGTTTACTGACAGCTGCTCAAGCCATTTCAATAAATGTTTAAATGAAACCTCGTCAACCCAAACTTGCAATTCATCACCTTGGGGCTGCATACGCGTTACCGTAATTTGGTTATTTCTAGAGGTACGATTAACAATACTCGACAAGCTACCGCCTCTACTTTTTGACGGACTATTTTTACTTAAATGCTTAAAACGAGCTGTATTTTCGTCTACCCAAGATAAAAGCGCTTGTTGTCTTGCTAGCTTTTTTTCAGCTTTGGTCAGATTTTCGTTTAATGGTTGCCAAATCAAATTGTAGAGAATAAAAATACCAATCACCACTCCCATAATCGACACTAACTTTTGCTCTTGATTACTGAGTTGTTTCCACCAATCTTTCATGATCTACCTCCTTGAGCACTACGTTGACTATTCGCATTTTCGGAGATACTAAACGATCCTGACACTTCATCACCTTGGTTATTTTGAGCCCCTTGATTAACACTCAATTTTGTTTTGAGTACTTCATTCTTAAATTTTTCAAAATGCTGATAATCACTTGCCACGGCTTGAATTCTTATTTCTTGGCGTTTACCGTCAAATTTAAGCGATTCAGGTTTAAGCTCTGGCACAGCTGAAAATGCAGGACGAATTTTCGACAGCATAGATAAAAAGCCAGCTTGGTTATCACCGCCACCTACTTGTGATATTTGACGCTTAAGCTGAGACTTTACTGTATTTATTCTCACTTTCTGTGTGTTAGGAAATGCGCTTTTATAGCTGCTGACAATTTGCTGTTCAACGGTTTCAATCTGTGCTGTTAATTGTAAAAGCTTACTGCCTTTTGCTCCAACCGTTAATAGTAAGGCAAACACAGCAAAACCTGCCGCCCAAAGCCAGTTCGCTAATACAGGAGAGCGTTTCTCTTTATATTGAAACTCGCCTTGTCTTAAATTAAACGATTGTTTTTGTCCATGTTCAGTTAATAACGCTAAAGGTAGTTCTTCTGGCATGGTTTGAATATTTAGCTCGCTCGCTCCACACGGCAGTGAAGAATAAGCACAAAATGAAAAGTCATTCACCTCGTCAGTATTAACATTTGCTTCGCTTTGCACATCACTATTTTGCATTCGATTAATGAGTTGACGACTAACAACGGGCCAAGCAGGAAAATCAATAGTCATACCTTGCCAAGCACTTTGGCGAATAATAATTTGCTCGTCTAGCACAATAGCACTACAACCGTTTTCAATAAGCGGCATAGCCAATACGTCTGGCAGCATTTTATTACAATGAATATCAGCATCGCTTAACCATTGTAGCCATTCTTGCATCAAGCTTCTGTCTACCGCAGCGGTATGGCAATTATTGCTAGTTTCCTCAGTCGATGACGCGGTATTAACTTCTGCGTAAGCAAAAAACAACTGCTCTACATCTTGTGCTAATTCCTCTTCTAGCATGTAGGGTACGGCTAAGCGCATTGCTCTTGCAGACTTACTTGGTACCATTAAGCTTTTTAGTACAACATCGCAAGCAGGTACAAAAACAGTCACCGCCCTAGTATGGGCTTTTTGTGTTAATGCGGTTAATTCACTAGCATTAGCTAGCTCACCACTGGCAATAATTTCTTCATCAGCAGACGATTTAATAAGCCAATGAATATTATCTTCTGCTTGGCTACCAATGCGAATGTATAAGGTTTCAGCCATCAGTTATGTCCTATGGTGCGACTAATCACGGTAATGTTGGTGTTATTATCTATTTTCATAATGGAATTAAGTGCAAAGTAACTGCTATTAAAGCTCGCCGTTGTTTTAAGTGTAAAGTATTCGCTATCAACAACAAACTGATCTTTTATCTCGTCAGTTAACTTTACCTTACTCATTTCAGGTAATATAAAAAAATCATTGGCATCTTTAAAGCCATCTTCTTCACGTGCCGAGAGTATTTGACTCGCATCATCAACACTTATTTTAAGCAGAGCCTGCAATAATTCTGGTTGATCTGGGCTAATGGTATTAATGTTAATTTGATGTTTTGCATCATTTGGCAATACGCAAACATAGGGTTTAATTGCATTAATTACTGGTACAGTAAAATGAGCCACCACACGTAATTCTTCAACACTGGCGAGATAGTTATTGGCAGGTAGATAAGGAAAAGCTAAAGAAGCGTAATCGTTATCTTCCGCTCCGCTGGCACTTGACAGTGCACTGTTTTCATCTAACCAATCGGTTAAGGCATCGCCCATCGACTCTGCTTCAAACTGGCCAATGTTATCAATATTTAAAGCAACAATTAATTCTTCTAATGCCTCTCTTGCAGGTACTTTATTTTTACTACCGCCCTTTTTCTCTTTGTTTTCTGCTTTTAAGCCATTTAAATTCAAGCAAGCTTGTAAATCAGATATTTCACCTGTTATTTGACCAAAATCAACAGGATATGATGTCTCACCTTGTGCCCAATTTTGCCCTAAATTAGTATTTTCGGGATCGTCTTTAAAGTCTGTCGCTAAAACACGCTTAGCAAAAGCTTCTGCGCCCATAGCATACCAATATGCTTGTTGGTTAAAGGTGATATTGGCGGTTCTTTGCATTTGTAATTGCAAACGAGCGGTCATTTCTGTTGCCAAAATAGCCGCCAACGCGACAATTAATAACACAGTAATCAAAGCAACGCCTTGTTGATTTGAGCTTCTCGTGCTTGTTAATGTCTTAATATTTGGCAGGGTATTTTGCATTAAGAACCCACCTTAGTTTCTGGCGTTCTCGATGAGTTATTATTGTTTGAAGAGCGATTATTATTAGAATCGTTATTATTATTTCTTGCGTCTGGTTTGGCTTGTAGATCATCACCAGCAATTAAAAATTGGCGACGCACTAGTCCGTAATCTGCTAGCGTTAATTCAATGGCAATTGCTAATGGAACTTTATTATCGGTTAACTTTTTTTGCCATTTTTTACCGTCATAAAATTCGAAAGTTAACTCTTCTACATCAGTTATTAACGGTCTTATTTTAGGCTCTTCACCGACCACTGCATCAACAAAGTTGAAATGTAACCGTTGTAAAACACCGTCGTTCAATTGATAAGCCACCGATTGCATATTACTACGTGGTAGCAATAATCCTGGATTGGTCCAACCGCTGCGGACAAAACCTAAGGTTTCATTGTCGGAATCAAAATTACTGTTAGAGGTGTAGATAAACTCTTTTAATGGCGCTTCGCCATTCATACGAATACTTCGGCGAGACAACTGCAATAAATCGCGTTCAATTAGCAAAAACGCCCGTTGTAACTCGTTTTGTCGCTTACTTGATAATTGCGATCTTTCGTCGGCACTTATTATGGTGTCGAACAAGGTAAAACTCGACAAGCTAATAATCGAAAAGATAGCAATTGCTAATAACACTTCGAGCAAAGTAAAACCATTAGGCATTAACTTGGATGAATTCTTTATTTTAGCTAAAGGCAAATAAATCATTATTTATCTGCTTTAGAGACATAAGTCATTAAACTGGTGACGAGTTGTTTATCATCTTCTGTACGGCGCACTTCAATAATAATTGCGCGCATATCTTTGTCTGTAGTTTTAATGACTTTTTGTTGCCAATACCATTGTCTTTCGGCCATTTCAACTTGGCCTTTCTTTTTATCTTTAGGAGGCCAACTCTTATCTAAGTGACTACTTACTAACTGGTTAGAGGCTACCCAATTAGCCACCATCTTTTCTTCTAAATGACCAAGATTATTAAAATTATTACCTGCAGCGCCTAACAATGCGACACCTGCTATGGCAAAAACGGCCATCGCTAATAACACTTCAAGTAAGGTAAACCCTTTCACTGTTTGAGTCATTTTATTCATCTTCAACATCAAGTTTAGGCCCCTCAACTTTGAGCGGTATGCTGTAGAATCCGGTGACACGGTATTTAGGGGGTTCTTGATCGTAGTAACTGTCTGCCGTTATATCGTCATTAAACGCAAAGGTTAAACTAAAGGGACTGATATCGCCGCCAGAGAGAATAAAAATTTGTGGAAAAAGTTTTTTCTTGCGCTTGTTTTCTGAACTGTTATTGGAGCGATTATTATTGTCGCTTTGATTTTCTTCTTCTCGGGATTCTTCTTCGTCTTGCTCGTAACGATCAAATCCACTTTCGTCTTCATCTTCTTCATTAGTAAAGCCACTTTCTGCGAGTAGCTCAGTACTAAATAATAGCGGCTCTTCGATTGGTAGATCTTCTAACGCTAACGTAATTTCAATACCTTCAGGTAAAGTTGTTTGAACCAAAAGTTCATTTTCGCCAACATCTGTCCAACGAATACCGTCATAAGCTAAAAATTGATAACTGGTCTTATCAACCAATACACCCAACTCGACATTATTGAGCATTGAATACTCAGCAGCCACATTAAAAATACCAGCAAATCTCATGCTTTCTTGTTTAAGCAACTGTTCTTTTTTATCACCGCCCGCATTAAACTGAATATAGGTCGCCATTATGCCGATAAGCATAATAACCAGCATCATTTCAATCAGCGTAAAACCATTTGATTTTACGCTAAATAATTGGCGACTTTTAAACTTAGCATTCATAAACGGGGGGCAAAATTAGTGTAAAAACCACTAAAATTACTGATAGTCGCCTAAATTCCAGTTACCAATATCATCTTCTGTACCTGGTTCACCGTCTGGCCCCATAGAAAAAACATCCATTTTGCCATTTTCCCCTGGGTTTAATAATTGATATTCATTGCCCCAAGGATCGTTAGGTAAACGTTGTACATAACCTCCTTCAGGAAAACGACGTGGCTCTGGTTCCATACTCGTTTGAGTGACTAGCGCATCAAGCCCCTGCTCGGTAGTTGGATAATCATAATTATCCATTTTGTACATTTTTAATGAGGTCTCTAATGCGCCAACATCGGAAACAGCTTTTTGCACATTCGCACGATCTTGACTGCCCATTAAGTTAGGGACAACCATGCTGGCAAGAATACCAATAATAACAACTACCACCATCATTTCTAAGATGGTAAAGCCGCGACTTTTTACCTTGCTGTTACAAACGCCTTGATTCATCTTTATTTTCATAATCCAATTCCTAGGTTTTCTTAAAATTAAAAGGTAAATTAGCAGTGCTTATCCACTGACCAAAGTATTAAGTTGTAAAATAGGCTCTAAAATGGCGACAACAATAAATAGTACAACAATTGCCATAGATACCATTAATGCTGGTTCAAATGCCTTAAGAGATATACTAATTAAAGCTTCAAACTCTCGGTCTTGATTGTCGGCCGCACGACCAAGCATATGCTCTAGCTCTCCACTTTTTTCACCACTAGCAATCATATGTAGCATCATAGGAGGGAAAAGTTTTGTTTGCTCTAAAGCAACTCGCAAACTGGTGCCTTCTCTCACTCTGTCTGAAGCGTCTTTAATGCATTTTTTCATGTAAATATTATCGAGGACATCGCCTGATATTTTCATACTCTCTAATAGTGGTACGGCGCTGGCCGTTAAGATGCTCAGTGTGCGAGAAAATCGAGCTGTATTTACGCCTTTTACCACTTTGCCAATAGCGGGGACATTAAGGAGCTTTTCATGAAAAAGTAATTTAAATTTAGGCTTTTTAAGTAGTTGACTAAAAACAAGTAATAACCCTGCAAAACCCAGCACTAAATACAAACCGTAGGCTTGTAAAAAGTCACTACTGGCGATTAAAAACTGGGTTGTACCCGGTAAGTTCTCACCCATATGTTCAAATTGGCCAACAATTTTAGGTACTACTTTGGTTAGCAAAATCGCAATAACCCCTATTGCAACGACCGTCATAATGATGGGGTAAACCAAAGCCTGTATCAGTTGAGAGCGCATTTGTTGGCGCTTTTCTGTGTAATCAGATAAACGGTCAAGCACTTTATCTAAATGGCCTGATTTTTCACCGGCGGCCACCATAGCGCGAAATAAGTAATTAAACACTTGAGGGTATTCCGCCATGCTTTCAGCTAAAGCATAGCCTTCGGTAACTTTAGTGCGCACCGCCATGATCATGCTTTTTAAACTGTTTTTTTCGCATTGTTCAGCAACCGCCATTAACGATTCTTCAAGAGGTAAACCTGAAGCAACTAAAGTTGCTAGTTGGCGGGTTATTAAGGCCAACTCACTCGACGAAACTTTTCCGCCTTTTATTTTACCCTTGCTGAATTTTTTTCCGGCACTTTTCTTCGCTAAGCTTGCGACAACCTCGGTTGGCATTAACCCTTGTTCGCGTAAGCTGTTACGCACTTGTCTGGCGGTATCGCCTTCGATAACACCTTTTTTTATTTTGCCGCGGCTGTCTACTGCCTGATAATCAAATGCTGCCATAATCTTTGCTAATCTTCCCGTGTAACACGTAAGACTTCTTCTAACGTTGTCATGCCTTCCATCACTTTATCGAAGCCATTACGTCTAATACTTGGAATTGATTTACGTAAATATTTCTCAATAGCTTGTTCACCTTTTCCATTGTGAATTAACTCTCTTACTTTTTCATCAACAGGTAGTAACTCATGAATACCCGTACGGCCACGGTAACCTTTAAAGTTACACTCACTACAACCAACCGCTCGATAAATCACTTGTTGGTTATCTTGTGGTAAACCTAAAAGATGGAGCTCTTCTGCATCAGGTAAATGGCTTTCTCGACAATGTTTACACAGTGTTCTCACTAATCGCTGAGCCAACACACCCAATAAACTGGACGATAATAAAAACGGCTCTACACCCATATCTTCCATACGGGTAATTGCGCCTGTCGCGGTATTGGTATGCAGTGTAGATAATACCAAATGTCCGGTTAAACTGGCTTGTACAGCAATTTGCGCGGTCTCCAGATCTCGAATTTCACCTATCATTACCACATCAGGATCTTGACGTAAAATCGCCCGCAGTCCTCGAGCGAAGGTCATATCCACTTTAGTATTGACTTGGGTTTGCCCTATGCCTTCAATGGCATACTCAATGGGATCTTCAACCGTTAAGATGTTTCGCTCTTTGGCATCGATTTGCGTCAAACCTGCATACAATGTGGTACTTTTACCAGAGCCTGTCGGCCCGGTAACTAAAATAATGCCATGTGGTTTTTCAATAAGAGATGAAAATAACTGTCGATTGATGTCCGTCATACCAAGATCTTCTAAATCAAGGCGTACTGAATTTTTATCAAGTAAACGCAATACTACACGTTCGCCATGACCTGTTGGCATAGTTGACACCCGAACATCGACCGCTCGACCACCAATTTTCAATGAAATACGGCCATCTTGTGGAATACGTTTTTCCGCAATGTCTAACTTGGCCATGACTTTAATTCGCGATACTAATAATGAGGCTAGTTTGCGGTGCGGTTTTAATACTTCCCTTAACACACCATCAATACGAAAGCGTATTTGCAAAGCATTTTCGAATGTTTCAATATGAATATCAGAGGCATTTTCTTTAATCGCTTCGCTGAGCATGGCATTAATTAATTTGATGATTGGCGCATCGTCTTCGTTTTCGAGTAGATCTTCGCTTTCAATCATTTCATCGGCAAGTGAATATAGATCGACTTCATTACCAATATCTTCCATCATTTGTTGCGCTTCAGAAGAATCTCGTTGATACGATTCAGTTAATAGCTGCTCAAATTCATCTTGGCTTAAAAAGTCAAAACTAAACGGCCGTTTAAGTATACGGCGCGCTTCTAATATTACTGCTTGGCTAATATCCGACAAACAATGCAGAATATAACCACTGTCATCTTTACTGAGTAAGACATTAAATCGTTTAGCAAAACCAAAAGGAAATTGCACCTGACCAGTCACCTGAGGAAGAATTTCATCCTCAGGTAGTTCTTCAATGGCCGATGCGGTTTGCAAGATTTCTACTTCTGCTGAAATTTCGCTTTCAGTTGGCTCGGTTAAATCAGTCATCGCTATTGGTTTGGCTTAATATCAATAGGTTTAAGGTCTGACGGTTGCACGTTATCGCCCATCTCACTTTCGGTCTCAGGGATATCACCGTTAATATATTCATCAAAAGATGGCGGTAAGGTTAATTCATCGTTCCACTTAGGTAAAATAGGTAAGTTCTCATCTTTCATTAACGACAAGCCTTCTTCTTGTTTACGTATTTCGTCTGCACGAATGTAGTTATATTTCTCTTTCGACATATCACGCATCATTTGATTATCAGTGATAATCGTCGGCTTAATAAAGACCATTAAGTTACGCTTACGAGTACTATTACTAGTAGACTTAAATAAGTGACCAATAATTGGAATATCTCCCAATAGCGGCACTTTTTGCACACTCTCTTGTACATCTTCGTCAATTAAACCACCAAGGATAATTGTTTCGCCTGAGCCTGCCATTACTGTGGTTTTAATCTCACGTTTATTAATACCAATATCAACACCTGTGGCGCCACTGACCGACGAAACTTCTTGTTCAATCATTAACTGTACACCAGAGCCTTCATTAATTTGAGGAGTGACTAATAACTTAATACCCACTTCTTGACGTTCAACCGTTTGGAAGGGGTTGTTGTTATTACTACCTGCGGTAGAGCCCGTTAAAATAGGAACCTCTTGACCCACTAAAAAGTAAGCTTCTTCGTTGTCTAGCGTAGTAATGCTTGGCGTTGCAAGGATATTGGCATTGGTGTCTTGACTGACCGCTTGAATGATTGCGCCCCAGTCATTTTTCATGACTCCAAACATCATACCGCTCACCGAGCCTAGTGCTTCTGCGATTAATGAATAATCACCTCGAGTATCAGGTTGGTCTGGATTCACTGTCACTGAACCATCAACAGCGGTAACTGTAGAGCCTTTTGTTCCAGGTATACTTTCTGCTGCAATAGCACCTGCTGCAACATTAGTAATAGACGCAGGACCATTAGTAAATTGGGTAAAACCACCTTGCTCGTTATACCATTGCACACCTAAACTGACGCCATCGGTTTCGTACACTTCAACAATAATCGCTTCAATGTGCACTTGTGCCCGTGGCTTATCTAGTTGACGAATAACCGCCTCTAACGATCTTAACATGTCAGGTTGTGCGGTAATCACTAGGGTATTAGTCGATTCGTGAGCATCTATGCTGATGTTTTTCTTTGCAGATCCTCTTTGAGGAGTTTTAGTGCCGTTTGCTTCCGATTCGATTGACTCACTCACACCTTTAAGCACTTTAACTAAGTCTTCGGCTTTGGAATATTTTAACGAGTAAACACGCGTGTTTCCGTTGGTTTCTAACTCACCGTCTAAGCGTGAAATTAGTCGAGCTATACGCTCTCTTGCTTTTATTTCACCGCTGATAATAACGCTGTTAGTTCGCTCATCTTCTACAATCTTTGGAATTAAAAATGTCGGGGTTGATGCACCTTTACCACTCGTTGACTTATTCATAGCTTCGATGATGCGTACCATTTCACCCGCAGATGCATATTCGAGCTTAATAATTTGTACGTCTTGATCGCCTGCACGATCTACCTTTTCAATAATTCTAACAAGACGATTAACCACCGCAGCTGTACCGGTTAGCATAATAACATTGGCAGGATCGTAGTTAACTACGTTACCGCCACCGGCTTGGTCTGATAACTGACGCAATAAAGGGACTAACTCTCTTACCGTCACGTTTTTAACTTCTACGACTCGGGTAACCATTTCATCGCCGATACCTGGGTTTTTATCGCCAACAACAGGAATAGCAGCCGTTTTTGCGTCTTTATTACGAATAACTTTTATAATGTTGTTATCCATTTTTACCGCAGAAAAGCCATAAACTTCTAAGACATTTAAAAAGAATTGATAATATTGATCTTCGGTGAGTAAATCATAACTGCGCACATTAACTTTGCCCCGAACATTTGGGTCAACAATCATGGTTTTTTTCAGATTTTTTCCAACAATATTAACAAACTCAGTAATTTCAGTATTTTTAAAATTGGGAGAATAATTAGCCGCACTCGCAGCAGCACTAAACAATACGCAATTCACCATTGTCGCTGTAAAAATGCTTGGCATCACGCCACTTATCGAACCGATACGGCGTTTATTGCTAAGAAAAACTACGCGTTTTAAAAAATTGCGCATATAAAAAAATCCTCTTACTACTTATCTGTTGTAATTTATGTTGCTAGCTATGCTGGGCATAATCAGTTAGCAATAGTAAATAATATTTCTGTTACGCCATCTTTGCGTTCAACTAACAAAGAGACTTGATATTCATCTTTAAGTGCCATCATTGCTTGGGCAGCTTCGCTAGGTATTGTTAAATCGTAACCATTCATTTGAACAGCTACATCGCCAGACTGTAGCCCGGAATTTTTGAAAAATTCAGGGTTTTTTCCTGGCATAAGTCGATAACCAATAATATCTCTACCGTTACGTTGCGGAGAAATTTTTAAATAATCCGCTAAATTCCCAGGGTCTTGGCTTAAATCATCTTTTAAATTACTGGCTTGACGAGCCAATTCCTCATTATCACGCATATCAACAACCGTCGCCGTTTCTGTACTCACAGGAAAAGGTGCAGGTGGCGGCTCCGATAATAAATTTTTGTTGTCGTCATCTCGCGATATCTTTTTATAATCGAAACCATCAAGCATTAAGGTTTCCATACGGCCAGATTGCTTAATAAGCACTCGATCAATTAACACCTGTTCAAGAGTCGCTTTGGTGCCAGTAATCATATCACCAATACCATAGGTTTCTTGTGTGCCTTTATTTTCAATTATCGCTGCGGCTAAATTCAGCTCATCACTGGCGACCGCCGCAGATAATGTCAGGTTTAATCGTGTTTCTGGTGCATCTTGAATTTCAATTACTTTTTCAACTGGCAACGCGTTATAGATACCAAATAAGTGCAGCTTCTCTAACTCATCAACATTGATTGACGATTGTTTATTATTAGCGAAAGCAGGTAAACTTTTTGAGGACTGACTTGATATTTTGTCACTCGGCACATACATCCAAGTAACTTGAGCAGCCAAGTAGGCAATGTATACCATCAGTAATCCACTAATGGTTCTGGCGATTTGTTGTTGAGGAAGTTTAGCTAGCATTTCGGTTAATGAAGCTAAGTTGTTAGGTAATTGCATGATACTTCGATAATTATAGTTATTTTACGTATTGATAAACATGTTAAATTGTTGTTATTGGAAATAGTATACCGTTTGATAATACTTGACCCTTGGCTAAGCAACAAGCACTGTCAGCATATTTCATGGTTTATTTTTAGATATTTTATACAATGAATTAAAATGACAGTGACAATTCAGAAAAAACCGTAAACAGCGTATTCAAATTAAGAGCAATTATGGGTAATCCAAAAACAGTTGAAAACACTTCAACCCGCTTAGATAAATGGTTATGGGCTGCACGCTTCTATAAAACACGTGCAATCGCAAAACAGATGATTGATGGCGGCAAAGTGTTCTATAATGGTCAACGAAGTAAATCAGGAAAAAGTGTAACTTTAGGTGACACAATTAAAGTTCGACAAGGGTTTGATGAAAAAGAAGTCGTTGTTATCGCGTTGGCAGATAAAAGACGCGATGCAACTTTTGCACTGACTTTATATAAAGAAACACCTGAGAGTATTAAAATTCGAGAAAAAACATCACTAGCTCGTCAGCAAGGGATTTTATTAAGCCCTGCTAGTGATACTAAACCCGATAAAAAACAACGCCGCCAAATTAGGCAATTAAAAGAAGGATACAATGAATAATGTCTAGCCAAGATGTTTTAAATCGCTATTTATTTGACGACTTACATGTACGCGGAGAACTCGTTCAATTAGCTAACAGTTATCAACAAAGTATTGCTAACCATAATTATCCTCAAGGCGTGAGAGTGTTGTTAGGCGAGTTAATGGCAGCCACTTGTTTATTAACCGCAACCATTAAGTTTGAAGGTGATATAACCGTACAACTGCAAGGTGATGGACCTGTGAGTTATATGGCAATGAACGGCAATAATAATCAAGAGATGCGCGGTATCGCTCGTCTTAATGAAGAAACACAAGCGTCTGGTTTAAAAGCGCTTATTGGCAAAGGTAACATGATCATTACCATTCGACCTAAAGAAGGTGATGCTTACCAAGGCGTGGTTGCTTTAGAAGAAGCTACCTTAGCTGATTGTTTAGCACATTACTTTGATGTATCTGAGCAAATACCAACAAAAATTTGGTTATTTAGTGATGATGAAAAACAACAAGTTGCCGGCAGTTTAATTCAGTTAATTCCTGGTAGCAAAGATGCAGACGGTGGTGATATTGACAAACGAGAAAGTGATTTCGAGCATTTATCGCAGTTAACCAATACCATTAAACAAAAAGAAATTTTTGAACTTGACGCCGAACAACTACTGTATCGTTTATATCACCAAGAAGAAGTTCGATTATTTGAGCCGCAAAATGTGTCTTTTGTTTGTGGTTGTTCCGCTCAAAAGTGTTTAACAGCTATTGCTCAAATAGAACCAAGCGAAATTAAGTCAATTATCAAAGAACAAGGCAATGTTAGTATGACCTGTGATTATTGTTTAACAACTTACGCCTTTGATGAGCAACAACTCGCCAGTTACATCACAGAAACAAAGCACTAAAAGTTACTTCAATTATCCCAATCTAAAAGCTAATGTTATTATTTCATTAGCTTTTTTTTGTTTAAAATAGCTGCGTATTCGCCCCTTACTCGTACACTGACAAAATACGATAGCGCTGTCATTAAAGATGACACTTTCAACAAACTCTTTTCATCGTCAAACATATATCACTACTCGCTTTTCCTCATAAATGTAACTTATACTGAAAACTTTCATCATATGCGATTTTTTGCTTTAGTTTTGACCGCTGATCCCCTAGAATGAGCGCCCTAAAAGAATGACATCAAAAATGTTCTCTTAATTTATATACCCAAGCCTCTTTAAGGCGTTTTTTGAAGTGGTTTAGGTATATAACTTAACTTTGTCATACCTTTGGAGTGTTTTTGCTATGACCGCTTTAGAAAACTCGATTGATTTATCTCAATACGGCATTAATGACGTTGAAGAAATTGTTTACAACCCTTCATACGAACTACTTTTTGCTGAAGAAACTAAAGAAAGCCTTTCAGGCTTTGATAAAGGTGTAGTGACAGAGCTCGGTGCTGTCAACGTTGACACAGGTATTTTTACCGGCCGCTCTCCAAAAGATAAATACATTGTGCGTGACGATACAACGCGTGACACTGTATGGTGGTCTGATCAAGGTAAGAATGACAATAAGCCTATGACTCCAGAAACTTGGGATCATTTAAAAGGTTTAGTGACTAGCCAATTATCAAATCAACGTTTATTCGTGGTAGACACATACTGTGGCGCTGATGAAGCAACACGTATAAAGGTTCGCTTTATTACCCAAGTGGCATGGCAAGCGCATTTTGTTAAGAACATGTTTATCCGTCCAAGCGAAGAAGAATTAAAAACATACCAGCCTGACTTTGTCGTAATGAATGGCGCTAAAACGGTTAATGACAAGTGGCAAGAGCAAGGACTTAATTCGGAGAATTTTGTTGCTTTTAACCTAACAGAAAAAATTCAACTTATTGGCGGTACTTGGTACGGCGGTGAGATGAAAAAAGGTATGTTCTCAATGATGAACTATTACCTTCCTCTTCAAGGCATCGCTTCAATGCACTGTAGTGCAAATGTTGGTAAAGACGGCGACACGGCTATTTTCTTCGGATTATCAGGTACAGGTAAAACGACACTGTCAACTGATCCAAAACGCCAATTAATTGGTGACGATGAACATGGTTGGGATGATAACGGCGTGTTTAACTTTGAAGGTGGTTGTTATGCTAAAACCATTAATCTTAGTAAAGAAAATGAACCTGATATTTATAATGCAATCCGTCGTGATGCATTATTAGAAAATGTAACGGTTGATGCTAACGGTAAAATTGATTTTGATGACAATTCAAAAACTGAAAACACGCGTGTTTCTTACCCTATTCATCACATAGATAACATTGTTAAGCCGGTATCACGTGCTGGACACGCTAAGAAAGTTATTTTCTTAACGGCTGACGCTTTTGGTGTTTTACCACCTGTTGCTAAATTAACGCCTGAGCAAACTGAATATTACTTCCTTTCAGGTTTTACAGCTAAATTAGCTGGTACTGAGCGTGGAATTACTGAACCAACACCTACATTTTCAAGCTGTTTTGGTGCTGCTTTCTTAAGTTTACACCCTACACAATATGCTGAAGTTTTACATAAACGTATGGAAGCTGTTGGTGCTGAAGCTTATTTAGTGAATACCGGTTGGAATGGCACAGGTAAGCGTATTTCAATTAAAGCAACTCGCGCAATTATTGACTCAATTTTAGACGGTTCAATTGATAATGCGGAAACAACAATTGTACCTATGTTCAACTTAGCGGTACCTAATAGTGTTGCTGGTGTTGAAGGTGATATTCTTGACCCTAGAAACACCTACGCCGATAGCAGCGAATGGGAAGCTAAAGCACAGAATTTAGCAGAACGTTTTGTTAATAACTTTGAAAAGTTCACTGACACCGAAAACGGTAAAGCATTAGTTGCTGCAGGTCCTCAATTATAACTGAGGCGTTAAAATAACCGATAAAAAAGCCACGATTAATCATTTAATCGTGGCTTTTTTGTATCAAACGTACGCGTAAATTAAGCGTCTTTATCTGGAGTTGGCGACAATTCGTCCTCTTGCCTTAAATAGCCTGCTGCATCCTCGTCTTTAGACAGTTTGTCTGTTCGAGGTATATCATTTAGTGCTCGGGTTTGTTGGTTTAACTGGTGAATTTGAGACGCATTTCCTAAATCCCGTTCACTGGTAATAGAGGCTATCGACTCTCTATTTTTAAGGAAGCCAACTACGTCATCTTTGATAGCCTGTAAATCAGTTTCTGACTTATTCATTTCTAAAATATATCGAGGATGCTCTAAATTTTGCATGCCCGTGGCTGCAAAAGTGGTACTGACAATGCGCGTTACAATAACCCAAGGCGTAATACTACTTCTGACTAAGGTGTTTTCTGAACGAGTACTGTCGTGAATACCAGTACCTGTCGATATTTTTGACTCAGTAAAAGTGCCTTCACATTTAAAATAAACCAATAACGATTCAAACTGTATTTCAGCATAAAACAAGTGCGCTGAATTGGTTAACAGCTTAGCAAAAGCGCGAAACATAAAAGTGATTAATAAAAAGTGCACTATGATAATAAGCAAATCAAAAAAGTTGGCTGTGTTCGCCGAGTTTAGATCAAAAGTCACCTCTGACAATTCTACGGTTTTCAAAAAGCTGTAAATATCAACAAATGAGTAAGCTAAAATAAAGGTGAAGACAATGGCAACTAAATGAAGAACATTACCAACAATTAAACTTAATAGCCGAGTATTTTCAAACGCGGTTCCTAAAGATAGCGGTTTAACTTTAGGCTGAACTTCTTGAATTAACTCGCCTTTAAAAGCCCCTTTGCCTTCTACTTGCTCTTCTAAATTTGGATCAAGCTCGCGATATACTCTATTAGGTACTTCCTTGTAACGTCTATTAGCCATTACAAGGTTATCAAGATTGATGAAAATCTCATTAGGGTGTACAGACTCTTGCCAATTTTCTCGTAACTCAGAAACCTCAGACAACGGGTTTGCATTTGAAATTCGACAATAGAGCATATAACCGATAATTGCCGTACAAAATGATGCCGCGATAAATAAACAGATCAAATACCAAGTTGCGTGTAAATTAGGTAATGAAGAAAGAACGTTGTCAATTTCACTAGCAGACGTATGGCCTTGGCTCATCAACCAAGACAGGCCCACACCAATAATGACAGGCATTATTATGGCCACGGTTAGCACACGAACAAAAGTCCCTCCGCCAAGTGATTCAATATTTTTTTCAGCACCACGCGAAATTGCTCTACCCGTCGAAAACCAGACTAAAGAAATGTATACCATTAGCAATGCAGAATATATGGGAAATATTAACTCGCCTGCTTCACCAGCAAAACCGGCTAACGAGACAAAAGCAACAAAACCAAAAGCAACAACGGCCACAAATGTTTTAACCCAAGCACCAAAAATACGTTGAGCCATATTTCTAATAGGGTAAGGCATAAACAGTAGTTTAGGGAACACACTGTGAAGCAACCGAGCTAGAAAACCTACAGGCTCGACAAAAGTGCTATTTTTTCGGCCAACTAGCATCTCTTCAATGGTGTGATCTGAGTAAGCAACGTATTTAGCTTCTTCTTGCGAGGTGCTTTTTTCAGATGGGCTGTAGTTTCTCGCTAATGAGGTAGGATGGTTGCGACCCACAAAATATTTCAAGCTAGCATAAATACCGCTGCCAAGTGCTTGCACACCGCCACCTAATAAAAAAGCACCAAATGCGACAAGTATCCAACCGAGACCCGCATCACTCTTTACCAGACTAGCCGCTTCTATTAATAAATATAAACCCGCTAACAACTGTACAGTCCCGCGAATGGCAGTAACTAATCCTTCTTTTTTAAATGGATTTTTCAGCCCTAGATCTATCGAACCGTAATCAAATGCCATTATACTCTCCAACTACTGGGTCTTTAATAGACCCTCATTATTATTAAACGTGAGTAATAATATGAGGTTAGTGACTCACTGGCAAATATACTTTTGCTTGTAAACCGCCTTGCTCGCGATTAGATAAAACAACTTCACCGCCATGGCTAACAACGATTCGTTTAATAATAGCTAAACCTAATCCGCTACCTTCTCCGCCCCGTGCTTGATCCCCTTGGGTAAATGGATGAAATAAGCGATCCATTTCAGCCTCAGGAATACCATCACCATTGTCTTGAACTACAAAAAAGGCACGCCCTTTTTCTTTGTCTAAACCTGAACTAAGTTCAACGTCACCATCACTATAGCGCAAAGCATTTTGTATTAAATTAGCAACCACCCGTTTCATTGCGACATATTTAAGTGGGATTTTAGGGCATGGATTATCATGAAATGTGACTTTTCTATCGGCAGGTGTTTCAGCATGAACCACTTCACTGATAAGAACATTAATATCGCCTAATTCAACTGCGTCTCTGGTGTCATTACGAATATAGTCAATAAATTGGTCGATAATGGTGTTCATATCGTCAATATCACATTCAATACCTTCGCGCAGATAATCATCAATTTCAGGCATCATTTCAGTCGCTAATCGAATACGTGTTAACGGTGTGCGTAAATCGTGCGAAATACCGGCCATTAATAAATTACGATCATCTTCAAGCTGTTTAATACCGCGCGACATATGGTTAAATGCTTGAGTTACCGCCATAATTTCGGTGGTGCCATGTTCGGTTAATGGTTTGGGAAAGTTGCCGTGAGCAACATCTTCTGCAGCGCATTGCAATGATTTTAACGGTCGGTTTAATTGACGTACAAATAGCCAACCACCACCAACACTTAACACACCAATTATCACTAAAAATAAAATTAATGGTGAAAAATTATCATCTTCTAGGCCAGACAGTGGAATTTTCACCCAAAGATTAGGGGCTTGCGGTGGACGGATCCAAAATAGAAATTGCTCACCATGAGAGATTCTTACTTCTGCATTTCCGCCCAATAGTTCACTCATTTGATTAGAGCGATACTTATAGTACATAGCATTGGCAAGTCCTTCTCTCATCGCGTCTTTCTCGCGATAAACACCAATGCCAGTTTCCCGATGAAAAGCTTCAGCCATTTTAGGACTAAATTCAGCATCTTCTACATCAATAAAAACAACTTTTACTTGCTTGGCCAACAGCTCATTTATTTGTTCTGCGTTTGGTTGGATCACATAAACCGCAATAGAAATATAAGAGACAATTTGATTAATTAACAACAGCAAACCAATTAATAAGACGGTTTGTCCAAAAGCACTGTTTGGCAATATTTTCATTTACAACATGCCTTGGCTAAGCAGCGCTTTGACCATCAGGAACAAAGACATAACCTAATCCCCAAACCGTTTGTATATAACGAGGCTTTGCAGCATCAACTTCTAACATTCTGCGTAAACGCGAAACTTGAACATCAATACTGCGCTCCAGTGCTGAATAATCTCTTCCGCGCGCTAAATTCATTAACTTATCGCGTGAAAGCGGCTCTCTTGGGTGAGTCGTTAAGGCTTTTAACACGGCAAATTCGCCACTAGTAAGAGGCATATTAATATCGCCTTTAACCATTTCTCGGGTCGCTAAATTAAGTTTGTATTCCCCAAACTCGATAATATTTTCCGCTAACGATGGAGCACCAGGAGCCTCTTGTACGCGCCTTCTTAATACCGCTTTAATGCGCGCTAATAGCTCACGAGGATTAAATGGCTTAGGCATGTAATCATCTGCGCCGATTTCCAAACCGATAATGCGGTCTACTTCATCACCTTTAGCGGTTAGCATAACAATAGGAATATTATTATTTTGCTGGCGTAAGCGTCGACAAATCGATAAGCCGTCTTCGCCGGGTAGCATTAAATCGAGTACAAGTAGGTGAAAATTTTCACGTTCAAGCAAGCGGTCCATTTGTTCGGCACTGGCGGCACTTCGCACTGTAAAACCTTGCTCAACTAAATAACGCTCTAATAATGAACGTAAACGTACGTCATCATCTACCACTAATATTTTTGTTGTTTCTTGTACCATAATAAGAGTTCACTATTGTCTAAATTAAAATGACTATAAGACATCTTCCGTCATAAATAAAAAAATTGCGTCGAAAAAATACAAGTTAAATGTTACAAGATATGAACTAAATGATATAGATACTTACTTTTTTATGTGGTTTACGTCTAATTATGAAACATTTATAAGGTTCACTATTGATCCTAGTTTTGCAATTCGGTCGATAATTCACTTTTTAAGTTGCACTTGGTTTAAGCTATAGTTTAATCATACTGTGAAGCAGTCATTCAATTCAAACACTGATAATCATTTGAACTTGACTTAACAAGTTTAATAAAAATAAAAAAACTTCCTAAAGGATAATGTGCGACAATGTTCGTATGAAAATTCTGAGCCACTTTATAAAAGCGCCAATTCGCGTTACCCGTATTACCCACAAGCGCAGTAAATTAAAACTACAGCGCCAAATGTTAGGTATAAAGCTCGCGCTCGCCCAAGAAAAAACTGAAACTAAAGAAATGCTAGATACTTATAAAAAGTACACAATGCGCCAAGCAAGCAATGAAGAAATGACCGCTGCCAATAAACAGTTTGTCGATTTGCTTAAAGGTTTAGGTATCGGTGTTTTTGCAATTCTACCTTTCGCGCCAATAACCATACCCGTTGTTATAAAGCTGGGCCGTTGGGTAGGTGTTGAAATTTTACCAAGCTCTTTTTCTGACATGGATAATTTAAAAAAAATTAATAAGAATAACTAACCTATTTTAGATAATGCATCGCTTGTGCATTCACACAACGGGTAAAGCTTTGTTGACGCTCTTCTCGAGATAAGGCGACGATTGCCTTTTCAACTAACGCCATTTTTACGGCTCTCTCTTGTTCAGGTAAACCGCTTAGTTGCTGATGAAAGCAGCCCAATAAGCCAAAATTTATCGCTTGGTCCGACTTTATTTTATCTTCGCCTAAGCAGCGCATTAGTTTATTGGCTAATTGATTTTTATCTACTTGAGTTACTAAGCTTGCCAATGACTGGTTGCGCGGATCAACTTTTCTTTGTTGGTTACAGGCAAAGTACATATCTGCAACAGCAACAATTGGGATAAGGTTTTTATGTTGCTCGCCAAACTGTTGTTGTAACCATTGCTTATGCTCTTGGGTAAACTCTTCTGCCAATGTGTGTGTTGCAGTAAAAGGCAATAAAGTTAGACTTAACGCAATATAAAATTGTCGCGCTAGAGGCATTATCGCCTTGGGTAATCGCATTGGTAATTTTATCTTATTGAGTTTCATATTGAGGTTATAAAGACTAATCGTAGCTTTAGTATAACGTATTGCACCGTAATTAAAATATCACTTAACTTTCAAAGTTATTTAACGCTTGGCACGCGAATATCGAATCCAAATATAAATACCACTTAACGATAACAAAATTAAAAAAACGGCCACAGCATCCATAAATAAAATGCCCACGATACCAAAAAAACGACCGCTGTGAGTATCAACCACAATTCGCTCCCAAGTGAGAAATTGCGCTTTATAATTTAATATCGCTTGCGCGCGCTCTGCCTCAGTAGCCATTGTTTGCTTTACCCACTTAGGTTCATTAATCGAAGATAATAACTGCCACTCAAAAAAGTCACTGTCTGTTTGAAAGTATCCCTTTGCCGAATTAATAATAATACGATCCGCTGCTACACTTAAATGAGTAATATCGCTAGGTAAACCCGAAACATTTGATAACTTATCAACTAACGCCCCTTGTTTGCTATAAATAAACAATTGCTCTTGGGTGGCTATAAGAAAGTATTGCTGAAACTTCCCAATAGAAATAACAGGCGTTGTAACTTCTAATAAAACTTTATCGTGCAACCAAACTAGATCATCAGTCACAGTAAGGGGTTGGTAAAATCGTAATTGGTTAGGCTCACTTATGCCATAAAAATCTTGTAACCAAGGAATCTTTACATGGTAGCTACTTAACTTGAATGTATCGGTATGATTAAGAGCGATACCAGTAACCGACAGGAAAATTAAAAAAAACGCCGCAAAAATGCCTAACTTTCTATGCCATTTACGTAAATGGCGAATTAATTGTGTGTGAAAAGATTTTGACGATTTAACCATCGTTTTACTGTCCGAATAATATAAATTTATCGCTAAATAGAGTATCAGCCAATTACTGCGGTAATATTTTATTGTTAAGCCATAAAGACAGACGCGCAATTTTTGTTAATGCGCGTACTGATAATGTTGCGCCTGTTATACCATCAATATGCGTGGTTAGCCTATTATCATCAGTTAATTTTGCTAAATAAAATTGCTTGGTGAAAAATTCATGCCGTACTTCGTCGCCTCGGCTTTCTCGATAAGTTAACACTTTAAGATTAATAATTTGCTTATTGTTAATATGCACGCCAATAGTTATCGGCTTTTCTTTACCTATTTCCTCAAGCACCCAAACCGATTGTTCATCTTGTTGCCAATAACGCAACCTTAATCGATTAAACTGATGGCTAAGGATATCAGCAATCACTTTTTTATCATCAGCGTTCAACCAAAGCACTTTTGCTTTGGGTACTTCGCCTAACGCTTGGCTAATAAATGCTTTGGGTGTTTGGTAAATATCATTCGCCAAGCTAATAGGTTGCCAGATAAAAAATAGTAAGAAAGTCGATGCAAAATTTGGAAATAGCTTTTTCATGTTAACTGCCAGCTTATAAATAGAAAAAGTGAATAAAGATCTCTCCTTATTCACTTTTTGTAATAATAACAAAATTATGTCAGATTAAAACTGATAACCAAAACCTAAGTTAAAACCTTTAGAATCTTTAGAACCGCCTAGATCTTCATAATCAGCTTTTAGTACTACATTTTCATGGACATAATAATTAACACCAACACTTGAAGACTTCACTTTAGTTAAATCCGCATTGCCCGCTTCGTTATCATATTCAGAATAACGTGCAAAAATACCAACTTCTTCATTAACTTTATAAGAAGGTTCGACATACCAACCCGTTTGTTCGTCACGTCCTAACGCTTTAGCGTCGTCGTTATTGATGTCCCAACGAGCATATAAAGCACGTACTGTAAAATCACTTACTTGATAAATACCGTGAGCTTCAAATAGAGTGGCATCGGCAGTTTCAGTCGCATTACCTTGAGTAACGTCAGTTTGATATTGCAATGTTGCGGCTAATTCTAAGCCATTAATTGCAGTGTATTTTACGCGCCCTGTGTAAGCTAAGTTTTCAGCTGATGCATTAGCAACTTTTTGACGTCCGCTGCGAATGTTATAAGCTTTACTACCCGTAGTCGCTACATTTAAGCCACTAGTTGCTGCACCATCAATGCTTAAACCGCCTGTTGGCTTGTAATTAAACGAAGCACCTGCTTCCCACCACGTGGCAGGAATAATGTTTTTTTCTACTGCATTTCGCTCAACACCATAAAATGTTGGCGGCTCATGAGTTTCATTAATAATACCGACAGGAATTAAGAACAAGCCCACTTTTGTCGAGGCTTTATCATTAATATCTATTTCGACATAAGCTTGTTCGAGTTCCACTTCACCTGGCTTTCCGTCACCGGCAAGTGAATGTTCAAGTTCAAACTCTGAGAAAAAGCGCACATTATCAGTAAACTCATGACCAAAGAATAAAACAAAGCGATGGAAATCTATTTTGGCATCTGTGTCTTCATAGTTGTTGTAATGAAGTTCACCATAACCACCAATGGTGGTATTAGAAAAAATACTGCTGGTACTGGTGCTAGTGGTTTCTACTTGATCCGCTGTTGCCTCTAACCTTTGTTCGGTTTCATCTAAACGTTTTTCTAATTTATTTAATACCGCTTGTTGTTCTTCAATTACTTTACGTAATGCTTGCGTCTCGTCATCTGCAATAACTGCATTACTCGCAAATAAGGTGATTAACGCCGAAGCGATTAATGTTTTCTTCATCATGTGTCAGTCCGTTAATAATGTAATAAAAATCAGGGGGAAAGAGCGTTAGCAATACAAATATATATAAGCTCTTAAAAAAGTTGCCGTATTAGAACACGACAACAAATGATAATCAATATCATTTGTTTTATGAAAAGCTAATTAACAATACATGACCATTTTTCATGAGCTAATGATTAAAAGTGTACGACGAATAAAATAAACACTTCATTATCTATAAGGCTTTGATATATTAAGATTTCAGATAATTTAGTCATTTATTTAATCGTTTATCAGAAAAATTATGAGGTCGTAATGAAAAACTTAGCCATTTTAGGTGCCGGTGGACATGGCAAAGTAGCTGCTGATATTGCAGAGCAGTTAGGGTGGAGCGTACATTTTTTTGATCTTGCACACCCCGAGATTTCAGAGTGCGGACCTTGGCAAATTTTGGGTGATGAAAAATGTTTAATTGAACATGCCAGCCAGTATGCGGCCGTTTTTGTCGCTATTGGCGATAACAAGATCCGAGAACGAAAACAAAAAGAATTTAAAGCACTAGGCTTTACCATTACAACCCTTATTTCTCCTTACGCAACAATAAGTGAACATGTTGAGATTGGTGAAGGGGTTTTAATTGTCGCCAATGCTTGTATTAATATCGGCACGACCATCGCCGATGGCGTTATCGTTAACACCGGCGCAAATGTTGATCACGACAACATGTTAGAGGCCTTTTGTCACATCTCTCCAGGAGTCAATTTAGCCGGTGAAGTTAGTATTGGCGAGCGTTGTTGGATAGGAATAGGCTCTAGTGTTATTCATCAAATAGCTATCGCCGATAATGTAATAGTAGGTGCTGGAGCGGTTATTATTAATGATGTACCTGCGAATGTAACTCTAGTGGGCTGCCCGGCTCGCATCGTATCAAAACGATAGGTGTTATATGTTAAATAGTCCGTTCTCAGATTGGCCAAGCTTTACTGAAGAAGAAGCTCAAGCTGTTAGTCGTGTTTTATTATCTAATAAAGTGAACTACTGGACAGGCCAACAAGGGCGTGAATTTGAAAAAGAATTCGCTAAATTTACTGACTGCCAATACGCGATAGCAGTTGCCAATGGTACATTAGCGCTCGACTTAGCACTTAATGCTCTAGATATAGGTAAAGGTGATGAAGTGATTGTTACCTCTCGCACTTTTATCGCTTCTATTAGTAGTATTATCAATGCGGGGGCTACCCCAGTTTTTGCTGATGTTGAGTTAGACAGCCAAAATATTAGCACTGACACCATTAAAGCACAGCTTAGTTCAAAAACACGCGCGATTATGTGCGTGCATCTTGCGGGTTGGCCTTGCGACATGGACAGTATTATCTCGTTAGCAAAAGCCAATAACCTTTATATAATTGAAGATTGTGCTCAAGCCCATGGCGCAAAGTACAAAGGACGATCTGTGGGCAGTTTTGGTGATGTCGCGGCTTGGTCGTTTTGTCAGGACAAAATAATGACCACTGGTGGTGAAGGTGGCATGTTAACAACGAACAATGAATCGCTTTGGCGCAAAGCTTGGGCATTTAAGGATCATGGTAAATCTTATAAAGCCGTTTACGAAACTGAGCACCCTCCTGGTTATCGGTGGTTACACGAGTCTTTTGGTACAAATTGGCGCTTAACCGAAATGCAATCGGCCATTGGGCGCATTCAATTAACTCGTATGCCACAATGGCAAAAAACGAGAGCTGACAATGCAGAGAAAATTTTTAGCGTATGCCGACCTTATGCATTTTTACATGTGCCTAAGATCCCAAGCGATATTTTGCATGCACACTACAAATGTTATGTTCAAGTTAATACAAAAGCCTTACCAAAAGCATGGTCTAGAGAGTTAATCATTCAAGCAATTAATAATGCAGGTGTGCCTTGTTTTTCAGGGAGTTGCTCTGAAGTTTACAAAGAAAAGGCGTTTGACAATACTGCTTATCGTCCAAGTAAGCCACTGCCTAATGCATTAGCTTTAGGAGAAAATAGTTTAATGTTTTTAGTGCACCCAACGCTGACAACTACTGAAATAAATAAAACTTGTCAGGTGCTTAACGATTTATTTGATCAGATCTCACAAGAAACATCATAGATTGAATAAGCAGACGCGTTACTCGTTTGTTTCTTTTAACAAAAGTATCCATGCCTGTGCATAATCAGGCAATTGCTTATTCGCTTGATGATAATCTTTCCAGCCACGATAACTGTCGACTAATAAATCAAGCTGAAATAAATTATTGTCAAACGCCCCACCCTGATCGGCCAACACGCCTAATCGACTCACTCGTTTACTTTTATCATCAGTTAAAACGCTCTTATCGTTAACAAGATAGCTCACCATGACAAGCTTTCCTAAGCCTAACTCTGCCACATTACCGGCAAAAGTGACTTGGGGTTTAATGGCAATTTTACTTTCTTGAGTAGCCCCGTAGCCCATAATTTCAGGTGTTTCTATAAAATACCAATAGCGTGCTTGCTCTCGTTTACCGATACTATAATCGTAAGCTATACCGTTATTTCTATGCACATTAAAGTAGCGTATTTTACCATCAACGTTTAACACGCCTGTTCCTTGTAGCAGTACATCGTGTAAGGCTTCTTCGGTTAACCATATAAGTGGCTTGGCTAATTTATTTTTTAATAATTCCCCTGCAATTACCTGCTGACGGGTATATTTATAGCGCGTTAACTCGGCACTTTTCTTTTCTGCTTGCTCCAAGGATAGGGTTTGTTCATCAATAGGCAGTGAATATAGGGCTTGTGTGTATTTATCAGTTTGCTTAGTACTGCCATCAAGCAACTTGGTATAATACTTAGTTAAAAATATTTCATCTGCTGGAATATTATTGAGTAATCGTGTTTTCACTACATTTTTACTGACTTTAGCAATAGTATTAGCGGTTTTTTTGTCGGGTTGCCAACGATAAAATTCAAAGTGCTCCTTTAGAAAGTCAGCTTGGGCTAATCGACTCGGTTGATTGTTTTTATTGTCTTCTTGGTTAATTTGACAAATAAATGCTAACGTTTTTTCTACCTTGTCTAAGGTAATATCTTTATTAATTAACTCCCCTGCGTGTACAGCAAATTTATCATTTTTAAATTGCGTTAAATAATCAGCAGTATTGGTTGCCACTTCGCATAACGCGTTAGTGTTTTCAGAAGAGATAACACCTAATTCTTGCGGTTGTTCAACAAAAAAATGTTTCTCTTGGGCATTGGCGCTGCATATATAAAGGGCAAATAGAGAGAAGAAAGGTAAGATAAATTTATTCATAAAGTTAAATGTCGAATTCCTTAGCGGCAAAGTAACACATTAGCATATTTGAATAGTGCCATGCATTACTGAATTTTAGGCAAAAAAAAGCACGTTAAATATAACGTGCTAAAACATGAAACACTAAGGGAAATAAGTTCATATACTTACTAAGAGTGTAAAATATCTTAATAGTTCATTTTTATTTCAAATAATGTTCAATTTATTTTTCATCCAGTCTTTACGTCACGGTTTATCCTACTTTGGCGGCGTCACAATAACAGCAGTTTCGTCTAAATTAAGTGCAGAACTGTCAACAAATCTAAATTGATTAAAACCAATTTTAATCATATCGCCGTCTTCAAGTTGTTGACGAGTTACAGGCTTGCCGTTAACTTCAGTACCATTTGTACTTTCAAGATCAACAAGGTAGGTCACTAAGTTTCCTTTCAAAAAAGGATCGGGTTCTACTACTATGCAAGCATGCTTAGAACTTACTGAACGATCTTCAATATGAATATCACAAAATTTAACACGGCCAATAATCATTTCTTTATTGGATATTTCCCATTTGTTAATTACTACGTCTTCAACAATTAACGCTAAATAAGCCATAAAATCCTCTTCTATATACTAGCCGTTTAATAAATTTTAATTATGCCAACCGTAATATTGTCTTTACTCGACTGGTCGATTGATTGCGCAATCATATCACTGCAAACGCTATGATTAACATTGCTATTTGCCATATATTGCGTAAGTTGCTCATCGGTTAAATAATCATGTAAGCCATCAGTTGATAATAATAACGCATCACCAACCTGAACACTGAAAGATAATACCTCAACTTCAAGCTCACTTTTAGCGCCAATGGCCTTAGATAATAAATTTTTAGTATTTGATTTTTGCGCCTCTTCAGCGGTAATTGCGCCTTTATCAACCAAATACTGAATCATGGTGTGATCTTTAGTCTGTTGCTTTAACTGGTGATTAGATAAGGTGTATGCTCTAGAGTCTCCTACCCAGCCAAGATAACACTGATGGTTATCAATCACTAGCAACACACCGGTAGTGCTCATGCCCTCGTAACTTGGCTGTGACAAAGCTTGGTTATAAATCGCTTGATTCGCTGATTGAATTTGCTGTTCAATCCATGCTAACCAACCTTGTTCAGGTTGTTTTTTAAGTTGTTCAAAAGCGTTGTTTATATAATCAACGAGCTGACCACTCGCCACTTCACCAGCTTTATGCCCTCCAACACCATCGGCAATTAACATCCATTGTACATTGAGCTTTTCATTTTTAACTACACAATTACCGTAACAAATCGCATCTTCATTATTCGAGCGAACAACACCTTGATCACATGCCGTTTCAATATGGTACTTCATATAATTGGCGCCTTTTTAAAATCTCGTTTCAATGCATTAATCAAGGCTTGCTTAAATTCTTGCATCGTTTGATATCGTTTCTCTATGTCTTTGTGCATTGCTTTATTGGTAATACGCGTTGCACTCGCAGGCAAGGTATCAATACATTGACTAACTGGTTTGTGCTTTTCATTAGTAATTTGATAAACCACACTCACGACAGAATCGCCTTCAAAAGGTAAACAGCCACTGAGCAATTGATAAAAAGTAGCTCCCAAACTAAAGATGTCACTTCGGCCATCAACCTGTTTACCTAACACTTGCTCAGGTGACATATAATAAGGACTTCCCATAATCACTCCGGTACGTGTTTTACTGTTATCGGCCACATAAGCAATACCAAAATCGGTTACCGTAACTCGCTGCAAGTCATCATCGTAAATCACGTTCCCAGGTTTTATATCGCGGTGAACAACATTTTGTTTATGTGCATATTCCAGTGCATCTGCCATTTGGATCATTAACTGATAAACCAATGCCGGAGACAATAAGTTATCAGGCTTAATAAAATGCGAAAGTGGTGCGCCAGTTAATAAATCCATCGCGATATAACCAAGCGAGCCTTCTTCACCCACATCATAAATAGTAACAATATTGGCGTGACTTAAATTGCCTGCCGTTTCGGCTTCACGGAAGAATCGGGTTTTAGCTTCATCAACTTCATACTCGTCAGCGCTGTCGTTAAGCTGTAGTGTTTTAATGGCCACATGACGATTTATTTTAGGATCAACACCTTGATACACTATACCCATAGCGCCTTTACCTAAAATACCTTCCACTTGGTATCGACCAAATTTTTCTGCCTTAAAGGTATTAGTGGCCGCTAAATTAACTGCGGATTGCCCTTCACCAATAACCACTGTTTGCTCAAGATCATCTTCTTCTTCAATTACAGGCTTTTTAACTGGAAGTGCAACAGGCTTGATAGTCGGTTTAGCCTGGCTGACAGGCGACTGATATTGAGCCTTTGAAGCTGCTGGTGTAGGTGTAGACGTTTGAGATTTTTTTGATGTTTTATTCTCTAATTGAGTCTTTACTGGGGCTTTGTTTACCGCTTGTCGATTAATTGCAGGGTTATTAGTATGTTGTCTGTAAACCACTATTTTTTGCTGCGTGCCTTTATGCGCAATTTCACTACTGGCAATCCAGTAAAACAATGTTTTTGCTGCCTCAGTTTTATTGTCTTTTTCCAGCATCAGTGCCAATTGAAAAACTTGCTCAACTAAGTTTTCATCGGGCAATGTTTGCTTAAGCAAAGGCAGCAATTTGGTAATATCACCTTGTTGATTAAAACTCGTTAATGTAGCGGCTAGTAATTGGTTATAACGCGTATTATAAGTTGAAATTAGCTGCGTTTCTTTTTGAAAAGCCAATAATACCCCCCAAGAACAATACCAAATAACAACACTAGGGAGTATTTCTAACCACCAATTTTGGGTTGCCAAAAAGTACTGCAAAGCCCCTATCAACAACACAAAAACCGTCAATAATGTAAACTGTGTACTCGCTAACTTATTTTGCATAAACCAAAGCAAATATAACCCGACAAACAACAATAAATATTGTATTAGCTTTATTGGCACAGTTTGATATAAATAATGGTGTGTTAATAATCCCAGAGCAACTCGGCTAATAGTCTCGGTATGCTCGCTAGCATAACCGTCAAAAATAAGTAGCTTAACCTCACTCGCCGCAGCGCTCGATAAATAATTAGCCGACTCCTGTATAGAAGTTAACTTAGGAATTTTTCCTGCACTGATCACCTCACCGCTAAAGCCTACCGGCCAACTGGTATTATTGTGCATTAACGTTAATTGCCAATCTTCAACAAGCTTAACGGTTTCTTCATGTTCAACTTGCCTAATAACTTCTCCCATTAAAGCCAGATAAATATCATCGTTAGACTGCAAAAACATTGGAGCTTTATTGCGTTTACTAAGCAATAAAGGGGAGTAAATAATATTTGAATTATTTTGACTTACCCCATCAAGTACGGGCAATTCTCTATACCAAGACAAAACAGGATTGAATAATGAATTTGACTCGTGCGTTAATGCAACATTCGATGACTGGCTCTCAGTAGCAATAATCACTTTAGATTGTCGAGGATGATTACGTAAAAACACCTGTAACCTTTTGATAAACCTTAAAGAAGGCTGACCAGTTAATAACACTGCGGTATTTGGGCTTTTTAGTAATAACTGCTCAATACTTTGTATATTTTGCTCGGTAAGTGAAGACTGAATACGTAATACAGGCTGTTTTTTAGGTTGTAAATCGCTGCTATGAAATAAAACAAAAAGGTTAAATTGATTAAGACGATTAAAGCCACCTTGAGATAAAGACCAATAAGCTAACCCCCACAACATTAGTAGAAGGTAAAACCAACCCGTTTTATAGAATGGGAGAATACGTTGACTCATGTACCTTTAAAGGCCTTTATTATTATTGTAGGTAACACTAACGAATGAGTTTACCAATAATTTAATACTTATTGAAATAGATAGTGTGGGATTATTAAAAGTTAAGGTGCTTTAAAATAACTACAACTATGAAATTAACAGTTCTACACAACTAAATCAGAATAAGTTAGTACAATTCCCTTTATTCAAGTAACTCTTTCATAGAAGGTAATGATGAATACATATAAATTATTTACATTAATACCACTGGTCATCGCTTTCTCCGGTAATCTTGTTACTTTGTGTCTGTTCATCAGTAATAATACTGAATGACAAACCAAGGTACTCCATCACTTTGATTTTGTTGGTGAGCTTAAGGTTGGTATCGCCTTTTTCTATTTTGATCAGACTCTCTCTTCAAAGATTGCTTTAAAGATAAAGTCTGCTCAAGCTGTAATGCTTGACCTAAAATAGGAGGTCTGGGAGATGGGTTAGGAAATACAACATCACTTTTTGATAGCTTTTAACCAACAGCCAACTTCGCAGTCTCATGCCACAAATATGCTGGCATAGGGTGCTTTAACTTCCATGTAATATTCATAGGTTGGCTGCCTTCATATTTAGCAAAATCTACTGGGCCAAAGTTTACAAACCCCATTGTTCTACCGTTTTCATCTTTGGCTTGTTCACGCACAAATAAAAGGAACGTTTTCTTATTTTCTTTTTGCTTTATATAGCCTAATCCTCTGCCTGAACTTGGTTTAGTGCTGTTTTGGGTTTGCCAATGAAACAAGGTAGGGCTAATAGCATAATCGTGATACATAGTGGTTGCTGAAAACTGTTTCTCACACTTATTAAGAGTTACAAAAAGCAGCTCGGTGTTTGCATCAGCAATATTTAATACACCTTCTCGGCTAGATGATTTTTTGGTAAAAGTGCTATCACCAAAAGCGACAAGAATATGCTCTTTAGGGTAGCGAACATGCATATTGAGTGGTGATGTATCTACCTTGTCATTACCAACGATTGGCATATCAAATTCACTTACATCTAATCGCTCAATAAGAATTGCTATAGCTTCACTTAGCTCACTCTGTAACGCTGTATTTTTCAAAGCAGATAAACTTTCAGTTAGTTTATCAAAATCCAATTGTTTACCTGTTTTATCCCAAAAATCATAATGACACATCAAAGAAAAAAGCGGCTCTTCTAAGGAATCATTGCTTGGTAGAGTTCTTTCAGAGGCATCTAATATTGAGAAGTTATTATCGCAAAGCACTTTAATAAACCGTAAATATGAGAGTGATGTACAATTAATCAATCTATTATTAATAGCTCTGTAATAGGCAGTATAAAGCTCCTTATCCTCATCAATTATTTCTGCTCCCTTGCTTGCAGCAAGTAAAGTTGTCCATCCTCCAAACTTCCCAACTTTTACCTTATAGATATCTTCCAATGAAATATTAGGGTAAATATGTAAAAAGTTACTTAGCGTTAACGGCAAATGAGTAACATGAGGGAAATTCGTTATCAGACTAATTAACTTATTTTTGTTTAGTGTTGCTTGGCTAATGTTTTTAAGGATCATTGTTTGAGTTTTTTCTTGTAACTCAATTCGACACCCTAAAGGAAGATGTGGAAAACCTTTCTTAACTTCTTTTGCTATTGCTTGATTTGTTTTTCCAACTAATGCTCTAAACTTATGTGAAAAGTCGTATTCTGGTCGTGAATTACCGACAAAATCTAAAATAGTGCAGCATTCTTTATCATTAGTTAACCGCAAACCCCGCCCAAGCTGTTGAAGGAAAATGGTTAAACTCTCAGTGGGACGTAAAAATAGCAAGGTATCTAACTCTGGGATATCAACACCTTCATTAAATATATCGACTACAAAAAGCACGTTAATTTGTTTTGATTTAAGTCGCTGTTGCTGAATCTCACGGTCTTTACTGTTATCACTCGTTAATACGCCACAAGCAATATTATGCAATGTGAATTTTTGCGCCATAAAGTTCGCATGCTCTTTACTGACACAGAACGCTAACGCTCGCATTTGGGAAATATCAGTAACCACTTCATCAAGGCTTTGCAGAATACGTAACACACGCTGATCGTTGTAGGTATATAGGTGTGTTAATTCAGCAACATCATAACGCCCCTTTAACCATGAAATTTTAGTGAGATCAGTATCATCATCTATGGCAAAATATTGAAATGGCGAAAGGTGACGTTGATTTATAGCCTCTGGCAACCGAATTTCCGCAGCAATAGCATTACAAAAATCACATAAAATATCCGTACCATCGTGTCGTTCAGGGGTAGCAGTTAACCCCAATAAAATCTTCGGATTAAAATGCTCTAATACACTACGGTAGCTACTTGCAGAAATATGATGTACTTCATCAATAACAATATAATCAAAGTAACCTTCACTTAACGCCAATGTATCAATTTGATTATTTAAGCTTTGGATTGAGGCAAATAGATGCTGATATTTGTTTGGCTTATTGTTCCCAACCCATAGTTCACCAAAGGAACTATTCTTTAACACGCCACGGTACGCACCTTGTGCCTGCTTTAGGATCTCTTCTCTATGTGCAATAAATAAGAATTTTGCTTCAGGGTTATCATTATAAAAACGCGCAAAGTCGAAAGCTGAAATGATAGTTTTACCAGTACCTGTTGCAGCAACTACTAAGTTTCTATAGCGTTCGTGCAGATCTCGTTCAACTTGAAGCTTTTCAAGTATGGTTTGTTGGTGGGAATGAGGTTTGATATCAAAATAAAAACTAGGTGTTGAGTTATTAAAACTTCCTTTTGCCTCTTGCAGTGCGTTTGTTAATTTTTCCCTACTTTCAACTTCACCATCGAAGTATTCAAAGTCTGGTGACTCCCAATAAGTTTCAAACGTACTAAGTGACTTTTCAATAATGTGTGGTATTTCTTGTGAAGTGATTTTAAGGTTCCATTCTAACCCGCTTGTTAAAGCAGAATGCGATAGGTTAGATGAACCGATATATCCGGTATGAAAACCAGTATTGCGCATAAATAAATAGGATTTTGCGTGAAGCCTTTCACGGTTAGTATTGTAGCTAAGCTTAACTTCGGTATTAGGTAACGATGCTAAAAACTCCACTGCTTTTGCATCGGTAGCGCCCATGTAAGAGGTGGTTATAATTTTTAGTTTTTTGCCACTTCGCGTAAATGACTCCAGTTCATTCTTGAATATTCGAATGCCAGCCCATTTAATAAATGATACTAGCCAATAGATTTTATCAGAAGACTGGATCTCTCTTTTTATCTCCGTTTCTAACGAAACACCAACGTTACTACCACAGAACAATTCACTCTGAGTTAGCCCTGTTATAGGCATTATAGAATCTACGTATTTGGGTAAATCAGCAGCAATAGGGTTGGCTTTATCAAATAATGCGGTAAGAATTTTTCCTTGGCTATCTAGTAGGTTTTCGCTGATTAACTCTTCATCTCGAATATGCTTGCTAAGCCATTGAACAATGGTATTAGCGAGGCTTATTTGTTCACTAATGCGATTATCGCCACCTGGAACTGAATCCATGGCAATTTCAATAATGCGAGTTAAGAAACGAGACAGCCATGTTGCCGCTTCAGCAGCTTCTAATGCTCGTTCACCAACATAAAAGGATTCACGATCTAAGTTTTGTTCAACTAACTGAGTTATTAGCTGTTCGTAGATACCCGTTTGATTCATGAAAACCCTTTTCGACTTAATTTTACTTGCTAGGATAACTTAAATAATTAACTTGGCAAAAAGTTATAACGGTTGGTAATTAGCCATATTCTAATTATTAGATCCATGATTTTTTAAAAACATGATGTTTTATCACTCTAAACGCCACATTTTTAGTATTCTCGTCTTATGTTTTTAAAAATATCATGGAAGTAATCTCATGTATTCTGAGTTATTAGAAAATTAGTTCTAAACTTTTAAAAAAAACCTACTAGAATATGGAATAGCAAAGTGAAAAAAGGCTAACTAGCCATTTGACTCGTTTTTCGATTTAGTAAAATGACGGCTAGTGAGGATTTATAAGGGCTTGTGAAGGTTCCAGTATACCGTCAAAGCATTTAAGTAAATACTTATGACGGTAAATGAAGGTTTGTAACTTATTATAAAGGTTACAGAATTCCTACTCTATGTTTTGGATCTGTTTATTTAATATTTTTTCTTTATATATATAAATCAGATGCATGGGGATTTGTATTGTGTTTATTTAAGTATTTTGTCACCATTATTGTCACCATTCTTTCAAGGCTTTATTTCTAGTTTTCGCACTCTGAACATCGCTCATTGTTTCCGGTTCTGGGTCTAATGAATTGATTTCAGCTATACGCTCTTCAGTTACATTTCTATTAGCCAACAAGATCTTTTCAAGTCTCGCAATGTTTTCTTCCCTATGCTGTTCAGCAAATTGGTCACAAGCTTGAGGTGGATTCCAGAATTGATTGGAGTATTCAAAGATTCTATAACTTGTAGACCATAATGATTTTTTTATCCCATATTGGTCTCTGATGTAGTCGAGACAAAATGAATGCTCTTCGGAGCTGAGGAAATACTGAAGTTTCCGCGAAGAAGACAACTCTTTGACATTGGCTAACTGCTGTAGCGTAAGATTTTGTTCATCTGCTAGTTCCTGAAATCCGCCTGAAAAATAGTTAGCTTTTATGACTTTAGCAGCGAGATCTAGAATATGAAAGTCCAGTAATGGAATGTCATTATCAGATGGAAACTTGGTTAAAAGAGGGATAGAAAGGCTCAATAAATAAAATGCTGCTTCAAATTGACCGTTCTGCAATTCGCGCATTGCTTGATGATATAAAACGTCATAGTCGGACGTTGACAGGTTTTCCTGATCGTATCCAAATTTTTCTAGCTTGATCACGACATTTGTATATCTATTGGATTGAACCAACCGTTGTGTCCTAGCTATTTTCAGTTCTTCGTGTAGTTCCGTTAGCCCTTTTGCAAATAGTACGATAGCTTGCTCAACAAAATTTGCTTCGATAATGGACAGAATGTTGTATTTGCCATGTTTGAAGACCTTAGCAGCTTTAGGTAGTAATTCGTCAAAAGCTTCGTTTAGAGCCTTTTTTTTCTTTGAGCGAGGCTGAATTCCGTTGAAGTATTTTCCCCAATTTCTAGTATCTATACTTTCTTTTGAAAAAACTTTGTATACCTCTTTCGCTTTTTCTTTATCAGCTCCACTTTTAACCAGATCCCAAAATGCTCCTTCTACGTCAGCATTTTTCTTGGGTTCGAAACAGGTTGTGCTAACAAGCTTGTCCAAATCAAGGTGTGAGTTAAAACCCAATACTGAAATCACCTCACGTATCCAAAACTGAGTACGAATAGTATTTGACTTGTTATGTTGACCCATTACCACTTCCTCTGGTGCGTAAAAAAAACTTTTTTACGCCATGATATCACTCTCTTTGAGTACTTATGATGTACGCACTTTCCGAATGAACGGCAAGCATTATAGAGAGAACTCAATATGTTGAATAATTTATACATCTTAACATTAAAAGAAGCACCAACAGCACTAGGAATGTCTCGGACATCCTTCTGGAAGTTGAGGCGAGAAGGAAACTTTCCCAAGCCACTCATGATCAAAGAAAAAATTATTGGTTGGAGAAAAGAAGCAGTTACGGAATGGCTAGACTCGTTGCAAAGGGAGGCTGCGTAACATGAATTATCAAATGAGAGGAAAACAGATTCTTGACCAAATTATGTCTAAGTTTAACATTGATGAGAATACAATATTCTATCTGGATTGTGCTCACTGTTTACTAATTATTGAATTTTATTTCGGAATACATCTTCGTGACAATCAACTCATTGATTTGACACACTTTGTTCACTCAAAAATTTGTAAAAATAAAACGAGAGAATGTCATACAAAGCTTCCCTCGGAACTTGTGTGCTTAGGAGTAATTATTACTGATGTAATGGCTAATTCAAAACTTGAAGATTCTAAGGTGGAAGTGTTAGCTCAATTTTTCACTTATAACCAAGGAGGTATCAAATGAGTCGTGAGTTCGAAGTTAAATCTGATAACAGAGAATTTATTAGCGATATGTTGAACAATTTACAATCAGGATGTAGAGAACGATTGCTTTCGTATGAAGACCTAAAACTCTCAACTAAAATTGCTGATTCGATACTAGAAAATTTAGTTGGTAAACAAAAATGGAACGATATTTCTGCTACGGTCATGCCTTATTATGAGGGTTTTTCACCGCTTTATAGAGGAACTCCTCAGCATACTCAATGCATAATCCGCAGGAAAGCGGGTGTTTGGATTGCATCAGGGTTTGAACGAACAAAAGCAATCCGTCGCGGTAGCTTTAAAGTTACTATTGATAGTGATTCTTTGAGTCACAAAAAAAATGAAATTTATGTTTTCGCAACACAACATTTGTCTAGCAACCATATAATAAAATAGTAACGATAGTTACCCCGCTGTGCGAATGAATCTATAAGCAAGGCTGGTCGATTGATCAGCCTTTTACTGCTCTAAAGTGTCATTTATCTAGAGCAATATCGATTTGACGTTGAACATATTCCTGTACTTTTTCTGCTGGTGTGCAAAGCCTCTTCTCTGATTTTTTAACCGGACAAGGTTTCACTGATGGACTGAATCGCACAATAGTCTTACTTTTCGGTTTGTAGAGTTCAATGCTGGCGCTAACAAATTGATTAAGTTCATCTTCTAAATCTTTTGGATTGGCATCAGTCTCAATTCTGAAGAGAAGTAGTTTTAGAGTATCGATAACCTTTTCGTGATATTCGCCAAATACTCCACCATATTTGGCTCCAGCAAACTTTTGAACAAAAGCAGGGTAACAATGATCGTCCAAGTCATGATAGATGAGATCAAATTCAGCTTTTAACTCTCTGAGAAAACCCTCAAATTCGCGAATCAGTTGAATTAGATCCTCCATCTCTGCTGCTTGCGAGAAATGAGCGGATATTAGAAGTCCTACTAGATTGTGTACTCTGTATGCCAAAGAGTTTTTCTTTGTCGGTTCATATGATGCGTACAGCTTCTCGTAAGCATCTAATTTGGTAAATATAGTAATACCTGCATCAATCATGACGAACGCTCCTCAGAAACGCTTATGCTTCGTTTTGTGCTAAAAATTTTTGAGGTAATAAGCTGTGTCAGCATATTTTTGGCTTTTTCAAGTTTTGCTGAAAGCTTATGAATAACTTCAGATTGTTCATTAACAATGTTACTAATAAAACTGGCATAACGTTTTTGTGCATGCCATTCGTGGCGAGTGAGACGTCTGCGTCGAGGCCCATAACGTAGCTGACCATTTTTCAGACCCACTTCCTCAAAATATTCATCTTGCAATTCACGCATAGCCTCTTTATAAGCGAAGTCTTTTTTAGACTTTGAATTTGATTTTATTGCTCTTTGAGCTGCAAGGCCGGGGTGAAAAGAGTTTAAGTCCAATCGACCATCTTCGTTTAGTTTTGGCATAATACAAAAATGAATGTGACAAAATCTCTCATCCGAATGTTTTTCTAACGATACAAACGAATCGCCAAATCGTTTTTTGAGAAAATTCTCAGTGTCTGTGAGCCATTTTTTAACCTCTGGCAACTCCCAATTTTCCGGTGTTGATTCGATTTTAACCGATGCAACACCAAAAGAGATTATTTGTGCATCTGAACGAATTTTCCGTCCAAGAGCATCTCTACAGTTCTTAATAAGTTCTCGAGTTTTTTCTACTGCTTCTAGCGGAGTTATACCGAAAAGTAATTCCGGTGCATGTGGGTTTTGAATGTGGGGGTAAGAATGTTCAGTTCGTTGACATTCTCGCGCTACAGCTTCTGCTGTTGGGCGTTTTGAGCCTTTTCTTTGATTAATTGCATACGTTTCTATATGCAGGAATTGATAGCTATTTTTATGCATGTATTCACCACGGATATTAGTTTAAAGTTAATTCATCCGTCATGACTGTGTTTTTTGGGGTTCGAAGCCCTGCAAGGCCGACCGCTTATGTACGTAGTATATAAGCCTAGTCGGTCACTAGCTTTAAGTCTTTACGGTACCACTTTCGGACAGATGAAGTCAAATTCCATCGCATAATACTTATATGTAATACGTTGATATATAATGGAAAAGTGTTGACATTTAGATTTTTATCGACTAAAATCAGTATCAGAACGTTAAGCTTAATTTTTACCGTCTTCAGACGGTGGGTTATTAGATTTCTTCTGATTTAGAGTTCTTGTTTTTCTTTCTTATTTTGTTCAAATATCTTTCATTTAAAGAAATATCTCACTAATAACACCCCAATATAGAACTATTCGTTTCGATAGAAACGGGGTTTAATAAATAATTTGATTTCAAAGAAAAGGCCGAAAATTTTTAAAAATTTCGGCCTTTAAGTTATGCAGTGCAAATTAAAGTTATTCGCCTATTGGGAGTATAGGCAGCCCTAATTCTTCAAGATACTTATTATGTGTCTTAGTTGCACTTACTATGCTCTTCTCAATCTTACTCAATGAGCTGTTAACATCTGCCAGAATAATCTTTTTCTCAGGCTTAGCAGTACTCACATACCTTGAAATATTTAGGTTGAAATCGTTCTTCTCGATTTCTTCCATTGATACACGGCGAGCGTAACGATCCTCTTCCTTGCGGAATTGATAGGTATCGATAATCTTATGGATGTGTTCTGGCAACAATCGGTTTTGGCGTTTTCCTTTTTCAAAATGCTCTTCATCACTGGCGTTGATAAACAGCACGTCATCGGGCTTTTTGCACTTTTTCAAAACAAGAATACAGACGGGTATACCCGTTGAGAAAAACAGGTTAGCAGGCAAACCGATTACCGTATCAATATTGTTATCTTTTAATAGTTTTGTACGAATCCGGCCTTCTGCACCGCCACGGAACAGCACGCCATGAGGTAAGATAATTGCCATGGTGCCTTCATCACCTAAGAAATGAAAGCCATGTAGTAGAAAGGCAAAGTCTGCCGCTGATTTAGGTGCAAGACCATGACTCTTAAAGCGGAAGTCTTCGCCTAGTGCCTCTGTTGGCTCCCAACGATAACTAAATGGTGGGTTAGCGACAACGGCATCACATTTTAGCTTTTTAGCGGGATTCATTTCATTGAGCACATCCCAGTCATTAAGCAATGAATCACCATGGTGTATATTAAACTCCGAATCTTTCATTCCGTGCAGAAGCATATTCATGCGGGCAAGGTTGAAGGTCGTAATATTCGTTTCCTGCCCGTATATACGGCCAACGCTGCCACCGTCTTTTTTCAGTTTATTTCGCACGTTCAACAAGAGCGAGCCAGAGCCACAAGCGAAATCCAATACGTTATTGAGTTTTTTCTTATTGCCTGTTGCAGGTTCCTGACTATCCAGTGTTACGATCTCTGACAATATGGTCGAGATTTGTTGTGGAGTGTAAAACTCGCCAGCTTTTTTTCCTGAACCAGCAGCAAATTGGCCAATCAAATATTCATAAGCATCACCAAGGGTGTCGCTGTCGGTTGAAAATCCTGAAATACCTTCTGCGATTTTGGTAATGATGGTGCAAAGTTTAGCGTTACGCAGGCTGTAGTTTTTACCTAGCTTTTCTGAATCCAGATTAATCTCTGAGAACAAGCCCTGAAAGCTGTTTTCAAACGATTTATTTTCAATGTACTTAAAGCCTTGTTGCAACGTAAGCAACAAGTCATCATGCTGAGTTCTGGCAAGCTCTGCGATACTGCTCCACAAATGTACTGGCTCAATCACATAATGCACTTTACGGCGCATTTGCTTTTCAAATTCTGGAGCATCTTCTTTATTTTTCTCATACCACTCGCTTAATGGAGCGCGTTTATCATCTTCGTCCAGAGTTGGATAATCTGAACCCAGTTCTTTTTTCGTAGCGGCTTCATAGTTGTCGGACAAATAGCGTAAGAACAGGAAGGAAAGCATATAATCGCGAAAATCGTCCGCGTTCATTGCGCCGCGCAGGTTGTCTGCGATATCCCATAAGGTTTTACCTAAGTCTTTTAATTGTTGTTCTGTCATGGTGTTGCCCTTCTTGTATTATCGCTAAGTATTTCCGGCAGATAAAATTGAAAACTGGTGACGAACGCTCTTAGGATTTGCCGGAATAAATCCTGATTATCTTCGCCCATATGAGTTGGCTCGTGAATAGCATATTTTCCATGACTGAGAAGATTGAGTGCACGATTAAATAATGCGCTATTCTCATCGTCATCAATGGCTTTTAGGCAGAAGCTAATATCGGCATGGCCGAAGAAGGCTGCCGTCTTCTCCATAATGCTACGCAGGGCATTAAAGTGAAATGTGTAAAGCGTTCCGCCATCTGGATTGGCGGCTCTTTGTAGCTCTGAAAGTGTCGCAACGTGATGGAAATATGGCGTATCTTCAGTGGCGCGAAGCGTGTATCGATTCTCACTATTTGGGCGATGAAGAAAATACCGCTTGTGCCTAACTTTTGGTTCATTATCTTTTGCTCTGCCTATCTCATTACACATGACATTGTAAAAGAGTGAATGATGCGAAGAGACCACGATTTTCATCGGATTGAGAGTACCGTCATCATTCTTACGGTTAGTCGCTCGACGAAGAAGTTTAGCCAAATCACAAGCAACTGAGATTGCATTGTTGTCGTCAAGCGACGAAACGGGATCATCAATATAAATGTATTTTACCCATTGATAAGATTCATGACCATCGAGCACCCGCTCGCAGATAGCCATGAATATACACCAGATAAAAAGGCTTTCTTCACCTCGGGAAATTTTAATATTTTCCTGCCCGTCTTTACTGAATTTTACAAAGTGTGGTTTTGTAAATGTTTCACTACCTTGCTGAATGTCTTTGTATTCAAAGTCGAAGCCAAAATCAGCATACCGACTAAGGTATTCATCAATTGTTGGCTCAAGCCCTAAATTAGTAAATCCATCGAAAAACTTAGAAAATTGATTTACTTGCAAACCGCGAGAGGCGTCATTCTCTAAGTCGTTTTCCCAAGTAAATAAATCCTCAGTAAAGGCATTAAAATAGAGAGTATCCGGCTTAGAACTGTCATTGCGCTTTCCGCGTTCCTTAAAATCCATCGAAAGCCTAGTCTTTCCGGTGCGGTTGTAAGCATATAAAAGAACAAGCTCTTTATCATTCAAGTCATCACGAAGGCGAGTGACAAGTCCTCTTAAATTTTGATAGGTGCGAATACCTGTCATGTTGTCACCTCATTCATGGCAGGAAAAAGTTGTTGCATCAAACCTTTTTTATGGGTTTTCAGCTCTGCAATCTTTTGCGCTTGTGCTGCAATCAAATCATCAACAGAAGATAATAAGCCTGCTATTTTTTTCTGCTCTACATGATCAGGGAACGGAATCGGGAGCAGTTTTATAATGTCAGCGTTCAGGTTTAGAACTCCACTACCAGCCGCATTATTTAAAAAATAGGATTGACTCGTTGGCGATAAAATTAAGTAATACAGGTAATCCCGATATATCTTTTCATTTATTTCTGTAATGGCAATCCACCCATCATGTATGCATGATTCTATTTTCAGGATATAAGGCCGACCAAAACTCATTGAGTTCGACATAATTAAATCGCCTTTATTAACCACCCTAGTCTTACTCAATGCGGTTACCAAAACTTTTTCTTTAGTCGATACAACATACTTAGATTTTTTATCCACATCAGCTATTTTTAACCAGTTCAAACCGCTAGGCTCACTGGTAATATATTCATCAATGGGGCGTGGCGAGCCTCCACGTAAAACTTTAGAGATACGCCCTAACTCTTTCGTTTTCCATGGTTCATGCAATCCAGAAAAGCGTAGTGCGGGCAAAGCTTCACCTTCGGCGGGGAAGAGGTTTTGCATTAAGCCTTTTTTATAGGATTGGAGTTCTTCGTGTTTTTGGATATGCGCAGTGATAAGCTCATCAAGAGAAGATATGCAATCAGCGATTTTTTGTTGTTCCTCTATTTTTCTCGGCACGACCAATGGTAATTTTTTCAGAACATCTAAACCTATACGCTTTCTTGTGGAGCCTGTAGCGCTCGCCTCTACCGATGCTCTAAACCAATCAGAGTTAATGAGGATATAAATAAAATATTTACTAAACTTATTTTTATCTACAACTAGCCTTATCCCATCCGAGCACATTACATACCGTGGGTGAGTATCAGGTATCAAACATGCCCTTCCAACGGGATCACCCATCTTTGATAAAATAATATCACCGGGATATATGTTATTACTTAGAAGCTCATCAGCCTTTTCTTCTGATGTATAAATTTGGTATTCATCCTTAAATTCAGCGTCACCTATATTCTGAAGCTGAATAATCCTCACGCCTTTTGAAACATAGTCGGATGATTTTAGGTTGGAACCAAAAGGCCCACCAATAAAGCTCCACTTAATATTTTTATCCGCGACACTAATAAGTTTTGTTTTAGCCCATCCTTCAGCTTTCTTAAATTCAGGAAACCGTAACTTAGGAACTAACCCTTGTTTCATATTCTTACTCATATGCTGCCAACCCTGAAATCTCACGCCCTTGAGCAAGTTTATTGAGTAATGGCACCAATTCCTCCATCAATGCAAGCTCTGCCTTTGTTCGCACTTTCCAACCTAAATCTAGCGGCTCTAATAGTTCGCTGAGTTTTTCACCATCGAAAATCATGCGATCCAGAATGTTATCTATGAAACCTTGCAAGGCATCATGAGCAATACTGTGTTTATCTGCTATGGCGGCAAGTTCATTGGCGGATTTTTCGGCTTTAAATTGTTGATAGCCTTCACGAATAGTCTTTTCATTCAGGCTTTTATCGGTCGGCAGGCTGTTGATGTAATCGACAATATCATCACGCTCATCCATCAGGTTGGCGCTAGAGCTGATCAAGTCGATCAGTTGTTGACGGCTCATTTTATGCTTGCTGGGTTTATCATCATCCGTAGACTTGGCAATTAAACCCATAATGTAATCGTAATCAATAACGGCAGAAGCAAACAGCACCAATTCGAACTCTAGTTGCTGTACTGGATCTTCGGGGTTGTCACTACCTTTGGCTTGTTGCGCTTTGAGGCGTTGCGCTGTTTCCAGATACATGCCACGGAAGCCGCGTAATTGCTCTTCGGGTAATAATGTGTCTACGCTATTTACCTGCTGTTCATTAAGGTCGGTGTACTGATCAAGCTGGGTTTTTAAGCGCTGTACTTCTTTGAAGCGGTTTATGAATTCACTCCTTGCAGCATCGCCTTTAAGGTTATTGACGTTCTCAGGAGTGCAAGCCAGCCCTTGCGAGTCCATGAACTTCTCAAGATCGTTCACAGCACAGTCTAACTTTTCGATGACCTGAGGCGCAGGATCAACTAGCCAGATTTCTTTGGCTCGGTCTTTATCTTGCCCTGAGAAACGAGCAATCGCGATATTAACCGCATCTTCCTGATAGCGGAAATCCAAGATATTGCCATAGGGCTTAGTATCATTAAGCACGCGATTAGTGCGCGAGAAAGCTTGAATCAAGCCGTGATATTTAAGGTTTTTATCCACGTATAGAGTGTTGAGGTATTTAGAATCAAAGCCCGTCAGCAACATATCGACCACAATCACAATATCGATTTTGTTTTTATGTGGGTAATCCTTGTTGGTGTATTTCTGGTCTTTAATGCGTTGCTGCACGTCCTGATAATACAGATCGAATTCGCTTATCGTGTGGTTTGTATCGTATTGCGCGTTGTAATCATCAATGATTTGTTTAAGCGCCTTCTTCTTTTCTTCTGGATTTTTCTTGTTGTCTTCCTTCTCAGTTACTAAATCTTCTTGTAACTGTTGTACATCTTTATTGCCTTCGGCTGGAGGCGAAAATACACAGGCAATATTCAATGGAATATAGTTTTCATCTTCCTGCACCTTTGCTGCCTGCGCCTGTTTGAATAATTCATAGTATTCAATAGCATTGTTAATAGAAGCGTTAGCCAATACCGCGTTAAATCTCCGTTGATTGGTAGCGGCATCGTGCTTTTTAAGTATTTCACTCACAACGGATTCAGGTGATGGCAGCTTAGATTTTGCTTTCTTCTTATTGTCTCCTGTATCGTTTTTGGGCTTTTCACCAAAGTAGTCAATATGGAAGCGCAGGACATTTCGATCATCAATGGCATTGGTTATGGTATATGCGTGTAACTGCTTTTGGAAAATATCTTCGGTGGTTTTGTATGAACCAATTGTCCCGTCAATTTTCTTATAGGTAGCGTTATCTTCAAAGATCGGTGTACCTGTAAAGCCAAACAATTGTGCTTTAGGAAAAAAGGCTTTAATGGCCTGATGGTTATCACCGAACTGAGAACGGTGACATTCATCAAATATGAAGACAATCCTTTGAGCACGTAGTGGCTCAAGGCGCTCTTTGTAAGTCTGTTTGCCGTTTTGCTTGTGTTGCTGATTGCGTTTGCTGTTTTCATCAAGTGCAAGGCCAAGCTTTTGTATAGTGGTAACGATGACTTTATCGGCGTAATCTTCCGACAACATGCGGCGAACCAAGGCTTCGGTATTGGTGTTTTCTTCAACACAGCCTTCTTGAAATTTATTGAATTCTTCGCGTGTCTGGCGATCAAGATCTTTGCGGTCTACCACAAACAGGCATTTATCAATGTCTGGATTGTCTTTTAATAATGTTGAGGTTTTAAACGACGTAAGGGTTTTACCACTGCCTGTGGTGTGCCAGATATAGCCGTTGCCGCGATTTTGATGGATACAATCGACAATCGCCTTTACCGCATAGATTTGGTAAGGGCGCATAATCATGAGCTTCTGTTCGCTGGCTACCAGCACCATATAGCGGCTGATCATTTGGCCTAAGGTACATTTGGCTAAGAAGTTATCTGCGAAATCATCAAGATGAGTGATTTTAGTATTGTCTTCTTTAGCCAGCTGATAAATGGGCAAAAATCGCTCATCTGCATTGAAACTAAAATGCTGGTTGTGGTTGTTGGCAAAATAAAGAGTGTTATCGCGATTGCTGACAATAAAGAGCTGCATAAAACAGAGCAGTGTATTGGCATAGCCATTCCCCACGTCATTTTTATATTCGACAATTTGTTCCATGGCGCGGCGTGGTGTTAGGCCAAGCGTTTTCAGCTCAATTTGCACTACTGGGACGCCGTTTATCAGTAAGATAACGTCATAGCGGTGATGACTATTATCGGTATTGATGCGCAATTGGTTAATTACTTCGAATTCGTTTTTGCACCAGTCTTTGATATTGACCAAAGTGTATTGCAATGGTGTTCCGTCTTCACGCTGGAAAGTATTACGTTCTCTCAGTGTTTTAGCTGCGGCAAATACATCTGAATTAACGATTTCATCACGCAAGCGAGCAAATTCTGAATCAGTAAGACGAACGTGATTGAGAACCTCGAACTTTTCACGGAAATTTTGCTCAAGACTAGCTTTATCACGTATGTCTTCTCGATAGTTATATTTGAGGTCTTGAAGCTTTGCGATTAAAGCATTTTCTATTTGTTGTTCTTTAGTCATGAAACTTCCCTAATATAGCGTTGTAGCTAATACTCATTCTGAAGCCTATTTATTTTTCTGCTCTTCAATCCATTTGAGGATATCTTCTCGTTTAAAGCGCCAGCTTCCCCCGACCTTGAAACCCGGTAATTTACCTTCTAAAGCTAGACGGTATGCGGTTTTTTCAGCCAATTTCAGATATTCTGCGACCTCTTTCAAGGTTAGTATTTCGTCAGACATAGTTTACTCACCATAAGACTATTGGGGATGATATGAGAAAATAGAGGAAAGAACAATGGCCAATGCTAAAAGAACTGAGATAACTTGTCAGTAAGCCTTTGGAGTGCTTCCTTTCTTTCATCAAAGTAATCGTACTTGTCGTATGTACCCATTATTTTTGGTAATTTGTGATTCAAACACCTCTCAGCAACATGTGGCTGAACTCCTATGTTAGATAACATTGTACGGCAGGTTCTCCGTAAGTCATGCAACGTAAAATGATCTACCTTAAGTTGACCTTTTTTAAATAAGTTTGCTAGTGCGGCATTTAAAGTATCGGGGGATATGTAAGGAAACCTCTTACTGGCTCGTCGGTTTGGGAAAACAAAATCTGAGCCAACGGATAATACTTTGAGTTCTTCAAAATAACGGACTAAAAGGTCGGGCAACGGATAATCAATTGGAATGCCATTTTTGCTTCGTTGCTTGGGCAATTTCCAAACTTTCTCATCTAAATCAAATTCAGACCAAGGTGCAGCTAACAACTCCCCTTTTCGGACGCCAAGGCAGAGCAGAAGTACGCAAGCGATATAATTTTGCCTAACAAAACAGTTCTGATTCTCTCTAAAAGTATTAAAGACTTCTTCTATTTCATCAACCGTTAAAAACCTATCTCGTGAATTCTCCTTCCCACCAGCATCTCTATTATCGAATGCTGATGCGGGATTATTTGTTAACAGTCCCAATTTAATCCCTTGATTGAACATCTGCTTACAGTAAACTAGAGCGTCATTGGCAATGGTTGGGCGACCACTATCATTTATGTGCTTTAAAACACGCTTAATATCCAAAGGATTGACTTCGCCTATAGGAAGTTCGCCAACATGGGGAGCTATATCTTTACGATAGACTCGCTCGGGAATTTCTGGATATTTAAGTCTCTGGTGGCAATCCTCTAACCAATCATTTGCAAGATGGTTAACCGTTCGTATATCGGAAAAGGCATGCCTGTTTTTTTGAATTTTAGGATCAATACCATCTCTAACGAGAGCTTTCCAGTTAGCGGCCAAGGCCTTTGCTTTAACTAAGGGGAGACCAAGTGGTTCTTCACCATACTTCGCTAATGTCGTTTCCTTCCTCTTACCATTTAGTTTATAGCGAAAAGTCCATGAAGCGCTTTTGCTAGTAGAAATCCGCAGATATAGATTGTCATCGACTTGGTGCCTTCCAACCTCTGCTTTTTTAACAAGTGATTTTATTTGTTGTGCATTCATATGTGGTGACAATAACTATATCGGGTGGTGACAATACTATTACTTGTCACCACTCTTGTCACCATTTTTCATAAACAAACATGAACAATTATAAACAAAATAAAACAAAAATAACTGTAATGCGTTAATTAAAATGGCTTTTTTAACACCCGCAAACACATATGAACATCACTCGATATTCTGGATCTGCTCACGCATCTGCTCAATCAATACCTTCAATTCAACCGCACTTGCGGTGATATCTGCGTTAATTGATTTAGAGCCTAGGGTATTAGCTTCACGATTAAATTCTTGCATCATAAAGTCTAAGCGGCGACCTTGGGCGCCACCTTTCTTTAAGATATTTCGTGTTTCTTTTACATGGCTATGTAGGCGATCTAGCTCTTCTTCTACATCCATTTTTTGTGCAAGCAACACGAGCTCTTGTTCAACTCTGGCTGAGTCTAGTTCAATATTGGCATCGGTGAATTTGTCGGTAATGCGTTTACGCTGCCATGCGATTACTTCTGGCATGTGGGCGGTTACTTTTTCAGACTCGGCTTCTATACCGCTTAAGCGTTGTTCAATTAAGGCTTTCATGTTTTCACCTTCATTGATTCTTGCGCTAATAAAGTCTTTCAATGCTTGGTCAAACGCAGCAAGTAGTTCAGCTTGAATGGCAGACATATCAGCTTCTGGTGCTTCCATTACGCCAGGCCAGCGCATTACTTCAAGTGGATTTACTTGGCTATTAAGTGTTTGTTCATTAATCCAGTTCGCATGTTGCACAAGTTGTAGTGCTAGTTTTTCATTTAAGGCTAACTCGCTTTTCGCTTCAGAATTAGCATTAAAACGTAAATTACACTCTACTTTTCCGCGGTTAAGTTGTTTGCGAAAGCGTTCGCGTAATACGGGTTCAATCCCTCTAAATTGCTCAGGTAAACGAAAGTATGTTTCTAAAAATCGTTGATTTACACTGCGAATTTCCCAAACAGCGTTACCCCAGTCGCCTTTCACTTCTACGCGTGAGAAAGCTGTCATGCTGTGTATCATATTTTTTGTCATTACTGTGTTCCAGCTAAGCGCCAACAATGAAAATTTGCTGACAATATAAATTTAGCTGATTATGCCTTAGCATAAGCTAGGTATCCAATATTTTAACCCGTTAAACTACAGTAATGAGTAGATTAATACCCGCTTAAAAGCATTTCTTTGATTAAATTTGATTTCGCACAATATTTTTCAATGATTTGATATTAGCTAATATATCACGACGTTCAGGGTTCATTTGTACCACTTTTCGTAGTAGTTTTATTGCTTGTTCATAGTCTTGTCTATCAATCTCTAATTGCGCATGACCTAATAAAGCTCGCTCTTTATAGTGAGTTAATGCTTGCGCACGTATGTAGTATTGTAATGCTTGCTCATCGCGATTTTGGCTTTTAAATAATGTTGCTAAACTTAACAATGCCTCACCATGAGTTGGCTCAATAGCTATGGCATGTTTTAAGCGTTTTTGCGCACTTTTAATGTTGTTATTGGCAATATCCATTTGTGCGTGATGTACGTCAAACCTTGCTTGGTATTTGTCTGAAATTGATTTGTTAGCTGTATATTTGTCTACGGCGTTCAGTAAAACCGTTAGTTGCTGCCACTGTTGCTGGCTAGCTAACCAAGCACTGATATTATCTACGGTTTCCACATCAAGTTTACTACCAGAAGCTTTACCAAAAAATGTACCTAAGTTAGCTACTACAATGTCAACGGCGCGATTTGGACTACCGGCTTGAATATGTAATTTTGCGGTTGTAGCAAGATTTTCTACGTCTTTATTACCTAATAATAACGCCATTTCTAAACTGGAAATGGCTTGAGGTATGCGACTTTGTTTTAATGCAAGTTGCCCACGTTGTAACCAAAGTTCATTGTTTTCTATATTATTTTGCAGCATTTCCTCAAGTAAGGCTTGTGCTTGATCAAACGCGTGACTATTGATTAGTGCATATAACAAACCTTGTTGCCATTGTTTATCGTTAGGAGTAAGAAACAGCGCTTGTTGATAACCAGACACTGCGCTGGCAGCTTGCCCTTGTTGTAAATTAATATATGCAAGTTGTCCCAATACTTGTGCGTCTGCTACACCTAATTCAATAGATTTTTTTAAGTGTACTTGTGCTTTTTTGTAAGACTTTTGCACCATGTAAACCATACTTAAACTACGGTGTGCTAAAGACAAATTAGGTACTATGGATAACGCTTGTTTTAAGCTGGTTTCTGCGCCAGCGTAGTCTTTTTGCATTAACTGTATTTGCCCACGTAATTGGCATAATGCGGCGCTGTCTTCTGTTATATCGCGACTTGAAAACGCTTGCATTACCGCGGCGTAATCTTGTTTTTCTAATAAAGGTTGAATGCGCTCTGCAAAATCTTTTTCTTTGGGGCTAATGCGCGCTTGTGTTTGTGCTAACGGTTGGTTTTGTAATAAAAATTCCCACTTTGGCTGTTGTAATGCGACTTGGATATTATTGCCATTAGTATGCATTGTTTGATTAACTGAAGCGCTAGCAGGATTGCCAATAAAAGCGGTCACTAATATTGATGTTGAGATGAATGATGCAGTGAAGAAAGATGAAAAATTCGGCATAAGATTCTCGTTATGAAGTAATTTCTACGGGCCAAATAAAGCGAGCACGTACAGGTACATTGTCTTTTTTAGGTGCGCTAAAGCGTGTATTACGTATTAGGCGCAAAATTTCGGGTTTTAATTCAGGGTGAGGATTTTGAATAACGTTAATCAAGGTGAGTTTTCCTTGTTCGTCAATCATCACGTCTAATTTGATTAATATATTGTTAATGCCTCGTCGGACTAAACTTTTAGGTAGCTTGACCTTTAATGGCGATAATAATGACGGTAATCCGTCTAGGTCATTTAAATCAAACGCTTGCCAGTCAATTTCCAGTGACTGAAATTTCGGCATTGTGGTCGTCATTTCAGGTAGGTCTGGCTGGTCCATTTGTATAGTTGGATCAGCCAACGACATTTCAACTGAAGGGCCTGCACCTTGCACTTGTAAATTTAACGGTGTTTCAATCACTTGTTGCGAAGGTGCTGGTGGCGGTGGCGGAGGTGGCGTGGTCGGTACTACCGACACTTCGCGTATAGTTATTTTAGGTTCAATGCTGTTGGTTATATTACTGCCTACCCACAAAATACCTAAAGCTGCTGCTAAAATAGTTAAACTGACTAAACTTGCTAGTAAGTGCGGGTTCATTTTTACTTTTGATTTAGGCTGTATTGTTTGCATCTGCAAAGGTAATGCCTGATCCGATATCTTGGTGTTATTTTCCATGATAAAAACCTATGGCGCTAATGCAGCTAAATTAACAGATGCCGCACCAGCGAGTTTGGCTTCATCAATAACTTCAAGTAGCAGTTGTGTAGGCACATTTTTATCCGCTTGAATAACCACTGGTCGCTCTTGGCTACGTAATAACTGCTCAAGGGTGCCGCGAATACCTGCAACACCTATTGGGCTTGAATCATAAAATATTTCGCCGCTGTCGGTTATCGCCAGTAATATCACTGTTTTTTCAAGTTGTTGGGCTGTCATAGCTTGCGGTTTGTCTACTTCAACTCCTGTTTCTTTCACAAAAACAGTCGTCACAATAAAGAAAATTAATAAGATGAACACCACATCAAGCAGTGGCGACATATCAATAGACTCGTTGTGTTGTTGCTCAAGCCTGCGCTGTAATCTGCTTTGCATAATTAAGCAGCCTCAACATCGGTTGAGTAATTAGTCTCATTGATCGAGTGTTCAGTTGAATTGATAATGGCTGTGGTCGCCACACCTTGGAAATTACTTTTTGAGTTCACTACGGTATTTTCGGCTGTTAAACGCGCTTTAGTTTCAGTTTTAGTACGTACCCAAGCCTGTAAAAGCCAAGCGGGCACTGCGCACACCAAACCAAGTTGTGTGGTTAATAGTGCGTCTGAAATACCTGAACTCATTAATTGACTATTAGCGCCTTGGCTTGCAAGACCTACGAAACATTCAAGTAAGCCGACAATAGTGCCAAATAAGCCAAGTAATGGCAGAGCACCAATTAAGGTACTCGTGAATTCATGTTGAGTATGTTCTGCCATAAGGTCAGAACTATTGCTGTTACTAAGCATTAAATACTGGTGAAATAATTGTTGATAACAAAATAAGGCGAGGACAAGAATCGACCAGCAAATAATGCTGTTAGCTATTTGCTCTATCATGCGTTTGCTCCTTCAATGTTATTGACTTGTGTATCACTTTTTTCTTGTTCATCTGACTTACTCACTAAAATGGCAAAGTTTTCTAAGTCGGCGTAGTAAGCTTTGGCTTTGCGTGATAACACCGCATTTAAAATTAATGCCGGAATAGCGACAACTAAACCCAGTTCGGTGGTAACTAAAGCTTGAGCAATACCACCCGATACCACTTCCGGATCGCCCGAACCAAATATTGTCATCATCTTAAATGTTTCTATCATGCCACTAACTGTACCTAATAAACCTAAAAGTGGTGATATTGCTGCGGTAATAGCAATGGCGCTAATACGTTTATCTAACACGTGTTTGCATTGCTGTAATTTAATGAATAATAAATCGTCACGCTGGCTAGATAAGGCATGACTTGTGGTTATTTCAAGTAAGTCTTTTTGCATGCCTTTAATTGATTTAACCGATTTAATCGCTGCAGCATTTACGCTTGCGTTAGCTGATTTATTTTGTACTAACGACACTAAAATTGAGGGTGTTAAATGTACAAATTTAGGTAATCTTGCCAGTTGTATAACTTTCATTAACGCGATAATTAAAGCGAATAAGGCAAACAATAAAATAGGAATTGCCCACACACCGCCTTTAATTACATGATCGACCACGCTTTCAGATTGCTGTTCGCGCGTAATAGCTTGTCCTAAACTGGGATCAAAGACTATGTTACCCGTTAACGAGGTACGTAATGTTTCCATGCCATCGCTATGACTTAAATACACCTTATGTTGAAACAACGGTTGTAGTAACGATTTTTGAGCAGCCACTAAGCCTATTTGTTGCGTTTTTTCGTCCCAATACCAAGTAATAGGACCAATGCTTAACGTTGGGTTAGTAATCATTTCACCATTGGGCATCACGACTTGGTGCGATTGCCATTGCGGAGAAAACTGCTGCTTTAGCTTGTCACCGTGCTCAAGCACTAGCGCCAACTGACTACTTACATCGCTTTTTTCATTAACATTTTGTGAAGTGTTTGTACTTTTTAAGCCTGTGTTTTGTAGATACCTATGCAATAGGTTCTTTTGGAATATATTTTGTTGTTTCCAAGTAGAAAGGCGCTGTTCAAGTTTGGTAATGCTTAATGTTTTTTCATCGGCTAGCCTTCTTGCCACTGCGGTTTCATTACGTAATTTGATCACTTTACGCTCTAGTTTATTCAACTTTTTAGCAAGTTCAACACGTTCAGCGGTAAGGTTTTTCTCAATGGTTGATAGTCGATATTTCGCTTGTGATATTTTATCGACTAACTGTTTTTCAATAACCATTGTCGCCGATGTACTAAACGATAGCGGCGCTAATAAACACGTAATAACAAAAAGGGAAAGTGTTAGGTAATTACTGATTTTTTGACTACGCATTAGTTAACTTCCCCTGAAGTTTGTTGTGCAGACAAAGTCTGTAATGACATTGGGAGTGAAATAAAGTCGGCTTGCTTTTTCTTTTCAAACATAGCGATAGCCTGCTTAACATCATCAGCATTGACTTGTTCATCAAAGTGCCATTGCCAACCGCTCGTGGTTGCTTGTCCCCATCCACGATACTCACCGTTAGCACTAGTAAACCAAGCATTGCTGATACCTAAATAAAATTGTTTAACGAGTATTTGTGACTGTTTTTCTGAACCTGTTGCGTTATCTACTGTTGTTTGCGCTTTGTCAGTTTGTAGATTACTCGGTAAGGTTATTGGCATTTCATATACTGAAATACGCTGCTCAAATGCGTCTAACTTGGCCAGTTTAGCTAAAGCCACTTGTAGTTGTAATGACAAGGTTGGCTCAGCACCTAATGCCTCTTCTTCATTTTGCCAAGCGCTAATTAACGGCGGTGGCAACATATCGTTTAATACCAGTAAGTGTTTATTTAGTGCCGTTAACTGCGTGGTTAATTTGTTTTGTTGCTGCTCAAGGTTGCTTTGCTCTTGTAATAGTTCAGCACGCTTTACTTCGACCTGTTCTTGGCTTGAGGTATCGGCATTTAACATTTGGCTTAATTGTAATTTTTCTTCATTTAACAAAGTGATTTGCTGTTTAAGTATCGGTTGTTGTTCCTGCCAATCACGTTGCAGTGCAGAGCTTTGTTTTTCGATCGCTAGCCACTGTTCAGTTAATACATCAATTTGTGCTGTATCTAAGGCGTTTGCCGAAAAAGCAGCAAAAATAAATAGGCTGCCACAAAAGCGATTTATCAATAGCAATTTTTTCATGCGCAGATCTGGGGAAAGTACCGATTTAAATAGTGTACGAAGCATTATTTTACTCAAAAGGTGTTCCTTAAAAAGGGAAATAGCCAAAGCGTCATTGTGTTAGTGCTGACTGTGCCAGTGTATAAATTCGAGATGATAATACACAATCAACAACAAAAACACAAATAAGAACGATTATCATTTGATCTTATTTTATTCTTTGCTATTATGCGTCCGAAATTTAAAGTATTTGCTCAGAAAAACAGAAGTGAATATTGCACAATGATGCAATAACTCGCTGATAGTTATATTAAAAAATATTATCTATTACGTTAAGAATAATGAGAATACCACACTATATAATAGGAGTTTATGTATATGAAAAACACTTTAGGGACGACCTCACTTAGTCAAAAAGGCTTCAAGTTAAGTGCGTTAACATTAGTCATTGCCGCAACATTACCAGTTCAATCTGTATTCGCTGAAGAAATTAAAGAATTAGCAACATCTACAGCTTCAGTAGAAGCTGAAAAAAGTTACAAAGTAGATAAATCTACCTCTGAAAAATACACGCAAGAATTAGTTAACACCCCAAAAACTATTACCATTATTTCCGAATCAGTGATGAAAGATCGCAACGTTGATAGTTTGCGTGATGCATTACGTAGCGTGCCTGGCATTAGTATGGCAGCCGGTGAAGGTGGCGCACCAACGGGTGATAGCATGTCTATTCGTGGTTTTAACGCCAGTAACAATATTATGATTGACGGCGTGCGTGATATCGCAGGTTACAATCGTGATACCTACAACATTGAAGCTATTGAAGTCGCCAAAGGCCCCGGTTCAGCTATTTATGGTCGCGGCGCTGCAGGTGGTGTTGTTAATTTAGAAACTAAAACAGCAAAATTAGACGACTTTGCTGATGTAAGTTTACGCTTAGGCTCAGAAGGTGATTACCGAGGACAAGTTGATGGCAACATAACCGTTGGTGAAACCTCTGCATTACGCCTTAACGTATTATCAGATGACGGTGATACCGCAGGCCGTGATAATGTTGAAACATCAAATAATGCCATTGCACTCGCTTTTGCTTACGGTTTAGGTACAGATTCGCGTTTAAGTGTTAATGCTGATTATCAAAAACAAGATAATATGCCAGATTACGGTATTCCTTGGGTAAGCAATTATTCTAATAGAGCAGATCGAGAAATTGCCCCTAACCTTGCCCCTTATGAGGGTGGACCAGCGCCAGTTGATTATACGAATTTTTACGGAAACGTTTTCCGTGACTTTGAAGACATTGAAGGTTCATCAATTACCGTTAAATATGAAAAAGATTTATCTACTGCCACTAAAATTCGCGTGTTAGGTAGAACCGGTAGTATTGAAAGACAGTCGATTGTAAATGCGCCACGTTTCACTTCAACGGCCGAAAATGGTGTAACAACCTATGGTGCTGATGAAGAAATTGATTTAGGTGGAGAGAAAACCCGTGATACTAAAGACTCTATGTCGGTACTGCAATTAGACTTAATTGGTCAATACAACTGGGGCAATATGACACATGATGTTGTTGTTGGAGCTGAATTTGCCAAAGAAAAATTTGAGCGTTGGAATTATGTTGATGTGGTTGCTGATAACTTAGAAGACATTAACACTGACATGTACAATCCTGATAATTTTGTACCTTTTACTGGGCAGTACGCACGTACTGATAAAAGTAATGAAGCGACCGGTAATACAACGGCATTTTATGCGTTTGACACAGTAACTATTAATTCACAATGGCAAGTGTCTGCAGGTTTACGTTACGACAAATTCGATACTGAATACTTTTACGATTTAGATGGTAGTGATCCATCGATTAAATTAGAGGGTGATGAAGGCGTAGTAAGTTGGAACCTAGGTGTAGTTTATAAGCCAGCTGAAAATGGTAGTATTTATTTGGGAGCGGGCAATGCCTTTAGTTCCGCAGCTGAAGACTTAACCGCATCAACACGTGGTAATGCTGCCAGTTTAGATCCAGAAGAGATTATAAGCTACGAAGTTGGCACAAAGTGGGCATTTTACAATAATGATTTACTGTTGAGTGCCGCTATTTTCCGTTCAGAAAAAAACAATGCACGTACCGATGATCCGTTTGCATCAGATGGTAGTGATGAGATACTTAACGGTGAACAAAGTGTGACTGGTTTAGAGTTAAGTGCCGTTGGACAAATTAATGAAAACTTTTCATTAACCGCCGCTTATACATATCAACAAAGTAAAGTAGATTCAGCATCAGGTGACGATGCCGTGCAAATCGGTTACGAACTACCAAGAACGCCTGAAAATTCAGCGTCAATATGGGGTCACTACACGATAACAGAGAAATTTGCTGTCGGTTTAGGCGCAGAATACATGGGTGAACGTTACAATAGTTCAGATCCAGGTGGACGTGAATTAGCAGATGATTACTTAATTTTCGACTTTATGGCCTCTTACCAAGTGACTGATAAATTCCTTGTTCAAGCTAACGGTGAAAACTTAACAGACGAAGAATACGTTGACCAACTTGGTGGCGGACACTTTGTACCAGGTGACGGCCGTTACTTTAGTATCAATGCAAGCTACTCATTTTAAGTAGTCGTTAGCTGTCACAAAATGGTAAAAGCCCATTCATAATACTTTTGTTTATTAATGGGTAACCTTTAATATATTGACTCTATGTAATTAGGGTCAATTTTTTTGTTTTTACAATTTGATTTTTAAGGAAAAATAACTGTGTTACTCAAAATCCCAAATGTGCTGACTAAAGAACAAGTAAAACAAATTAAAGCAGCCATGTTGGCAGCCGATTGGGCCGACGGAAATATTACCGCGGGTTATCAAAGTTCGCAGACTAAAAATAATTTACAACTGCCAGAAAACACGCCAATTGCAATAGAAATGGGCGATTTGATTCTAACAGCACTAGCGCAATGTAATCAGTTTATGTCAGCAGCACTACCGCTAAAAATATTCCCGCCACTGTTTAATTGTTACCAAGGCGGTGGCAGCTTTGGTGTACATATCGACAATGCGATTCGCCAAGTACCTGGCACACCTGTAAAAGTACGTACGGATCTTTCAATGACATTATTTATTTCTGAACCCGATGAATATGAAGGTGGGGAGTTAACCATTGAAGATACTTTCGGCTCGCAAAAAGTAAAACTTGCCGCCGGCGATATGATTTTATACCCAGCTACTAGCTTACACCATGTAACCCCTGTCACTAAAGGCCGACGTTTAGCGTCATTTTTTTGGTTACAAAGTTTAGTCAATAGTGATGAAAGACGCAGTATTTTGTATAACATGGATACTGCAATTCAATCGCTACGCACCAAAGTGAATGATAGTCCTGAAATTGTTCAATTAACCGGTGTTTACCATAATATGCTTCGTCAATGGAGCCAAACTTAGCGCGTTAACAGTGTGCCTCTAGCCAATGGCTAATAAATGAGCCTTTATTTTATCCGCTACCCGAAAAGCATTAGCATAAATGGTAAATGTATAAGGTACGCTGCCGCCTGTTGGCATAAATGAACCGTCGGTTACATACAGATTATCCACTTCATGCGCTTGGCAATTTTTATTCAAGACAGATGTTTTCGGATCATCGCCAAAGCGACAACCGCCTGCCATTAAATTTGATGGAGGATAGCCACTAACCGAAGACGAGACGTTAGTTGCGCCCATTGCCGTTAATAGCTTTTCTGCTTTTTTCGACAGATATTCGCCCACTTTAAGATCGTGCTCATGGTAGCCAATACGTACTTTAGCGACGGGATCGCCCCACTTATCTGTTACTTCATCGTCTAAGCTCACAAAGCAATTGTCGTTTGGTAGCCAATCATTAAACACTTCAAACCGTAGGGTTTTATAGGTAGTAAATTCTTGTTTAAGATTTTGCTTTAGCTGCTCGCCCCATACTAATTGCTCATTACCGTTATCATCTTGTCCCCATTGACTTCCACCTGCGCGAGCAACAGGGTTTTGATGAAATAAGAAATCAATAGTGCCGCCTTTAGCTGAACCTTTATTATTAGCGCCAGTAAAGGCTTTATCGTTAATTTGATACCAATCTTGCAACGAACGATTAATAAATGGCCCTACTTGATTTAACTCATTCACTTGTTGTTCTGATAAATCTGAATAAACAAAGTCACCTCTGCCTGTACCGCCAGCGCTAAAGACTAAGTTTTTTCCTACTTGACCATTATTATTAGCCAAACCATTCTCAAATTTTTCGCCTGTTGAAGACAACAATAAACGAGACGTTTCTATTGCCTGACAAGCAACTACATAAATTTTTGCGGCCGCTACTTGCTTACGGCCTCGCTTGTCGTAATACAATACACCACTAATTTTACCTTTATTATCGGTGGCTATTTTGTAAACTTTCGAATTCGGCTTTATGGTGCAGTTTCCGCTAGCAACCGCATGATTTAACAAAGCAGCTCTACCACTCCCCTTAGCACCTGATGAACAACCATAACTGCTACAATATCCTGAATATTCACAGCTATTTCTCCCCATAGCAGGTTTTGATAAAACGGCACGAGGAACAGGAACTGAGTGATAACCAATTAATTGGGCTGCTTTATCTATCCATGATGAAATGGCATGCTCTGCCAACGGAGGATAAACAAAGTCAGTTGAACGCGGCTCTTGATTGGGATGAGACACTGTTTTTCCTGACACACCAACATCACGTTCAACCTGTGAGTAATAAGGCTCCAAGTCTTGATAACTGATCGGCCAATCTTCTATATTTGCACCGGCAATAGCACCAAATTCCGACTTTAATCGAAAATCGATTGGCTTTAATCGATGAAAATAACCACTCATAAAATTTGATGAGCCGCCCACGACAGTCCCATTCCAAAAACTCCAACCCGACTCACTTGTTGGCTCGCTATGCCAATATGTTTGGCCGTTTTCATCTTGGTACTCTTCCTCAATAACATGTTGTTCATCTTCGAGCTTCGGGTTGTACACATTGCGTAAGCTAATCGCCAATTCGTCTTTATAAAACTCTTTTTCTGTAAGCCAAGGACCTTTTTCTAAAACTAAAACTTTGGCACCTGCCTTAGCTAAGCTATAAGCTATTGGTGAAGCACCTGCGCCGCTGCCTACTATACAAATATCGTAACTCATGCTTTTCTCCCTTTTGCGGCAGCAATTTTATTTTGCGCAACAACAGCAGAAGATGGAATATTGTTAGGCATGACTGAAATATTAATTAGCCTCGAATTGGTTTGAGGGCTAGGTAATTCATAAAAACGAGTGCCTTGGGCTGGTAAAGGAAAACCGCCTTGATGCTCTAACCATTGCCAACCTATCTTATTGGTATTTCCACCATAAATGGGCGGCGTTAACATTGCCTCTAAAATATAACCGATCAAGGTGTTTAACCAATTTTCTCCTGCTCTAGATTGGCTAATACCTCGTAATAATTTTTCTTTTTCTTGCTCAGTTAGCGCAACAAAATTGAGCTTTAATTGACTTTGGCTGTAGCCATTTAACCAACCTACACCCTTATAAATAAAGTCGATTTCGTCTTGTTCGGTAGGTTGTTTGTGCACAATATTAAAGAGATAGCGTGTTGCTTGAATTTCTTTAGCGCCTGGGCCAGTAGCAGATGACGGTAATAAATGATTCAACACGGCATCTAACGTTAACCAAGGATCGTCGTTTACCTTATCTGATAAGTTTGCAGGGCTTGTCGACCAAGCACTAAAAGGTATTGATAGCGCAACACTAGCTCCTCCTGCCGATTTAAGAGCGCCTTTAAGCATTTGACGTCGGCTTTGCTTTTTAGCCGTTAATTTGTCTTTTAACCAAGTGGGCGTTTGATACGTTTTATCAAAAAATGAGCTCATTAGTTTCACTGTCTATCCCTATTTTTTGTCGGTAGCAGGGTTGTTATTTACTTGCCAGTCGTTGATAAACGTTAGCCAATGCTCCTTCGAATACTCACCGTCTTCGAGAAGCTCGGCAGTATCTTTAGATAAAATCATTTTACCGTCAGGAGTCGAGACATACATATGTGGATAGCCTAGTACGGGCGGTAGTGATTTCATAAAAGCTTCGTTGTCATTTTCATCACTCACACTAATTTTTAGTAAGACAAATTTACTGTGGAGTTGGCGATATATCACTGGATTGTCAGCTAAAAAACTATCCATTTTATGGCACCATGTACACCAGGTACCACCCACTTCAATTAACACATTACGATGCGTATCTTTTGCCAATTTTATCGCGGCAACCGCATCTTTAAATGGGTCTCGTTGTGATGAATACACTTTACTAAAAGCTGGTAAGGTTAAATTGTCTTCTGCATAAACAGGTAAGCTCAATAGCTTGCTTGTTAGCAAAATTAATACAGTAATTATAAATTTCATTGGCTCTCAATCGTTAACGTCTATACGCCCTGTCATACAGACCCGTGGTCAATTCACTATATTTCAAAATTTATCAGAATAAAATATTAGTCAGCATATTTCTCAATCAAAGATGAACACCAAAGAGTTTGCGTATATAATACGCGCTATATAAAAATACTCTTTTAGCTTTTATTAGGAATACATCATGCGTCCAAGCGGCAGAACATTAGGGCAAATTCGTCCCGTTACTATTACTCGTCAATTTACTACTCACGCTGAAGGTTCGGTGTTAATAGAATTTGGTGATACTAAAGTTATTTGTACCGCAACGGTTGAAGTAGGTGTTCCTCGTTTTCTTAAAGGCCAAGGAAAAGGCTGGGTAACGGCAGAATATGGCATGTTACCTCGCTCTACTCACACTCGTATGCGCCGCGAAGCAGCATCAGGTAAACAAAGCGGCCGAACATTAGAAATTTCTCGTTTAATTGCTCGTGCACTTCGCGCAGCAGTAGACTTAAAAGCACTGGGTGAAAACACCATTAGTATTGATTGTGATGTTATTCAAGCCGATGGTGGTACGCGTACCGCGTCGATTACTGGCGCCTGTGTTGCATTAGTTGACGCGTTAAATTACATGCGCGCTAAAGATATTATTAAAACCAACCCTTTAAAACACATGATTGCTGCTGTTTCTGTTGGCATTTATCAAGGTGAAGCGGTTGCCGATCTTGACTACCCTGAAGATTCTGCTGCTGATACAGATATGAACGTAGTAATGACCGACACCGGAAAGCTTATTGAAGTACAAGGTACTGCGGAAGAAGCGCCATTTACCTTTGATGAAATGCAAGCAATGTTAGTGTTAGCAAAAAATGGCATTAATGAGTTATTTGATGCGCAAAAATCTGCACTAAACTAACCCCTTTTCGGCGAATATTAAGCACAAACACTGAGAAAACTATGAAAGATTATCAACGCGATTTTATTGAATTTGCTTTATCAAAACAGGTATTACGTTTTGGTGAATTTACCCTAAAATCTGGCCGTACAAGCCCTTATTTTTTTAACGCAGGTTTATTTAACACCGGCGGTGATTTAGCTAAGTTAGGTCGCTTTTACGCGTCAGCATTAACTGACTCAACCATTGAATTTGATTTGTTATTTGGCCCTGCCTACAAAGGTATACCTATTGCTACCACAACAGCTGTTGCTCTTTATGATCACCATAACACTGACATGCCTTATTGCTTTAATCGTAAAGAAGCTAAAAAACATGGTGAAGGTGGTAGCTTAGTTGGCTCAGCCCTCGAAGGTAAGGTTATGCTAGTTGATGATGTAATCACTGCCGGTACTGCAATTAGAGAATCGATGGATATCATTCAAAACCATGGCGCACAATTATCAGGAGTATTAATTGCCTTAGATCGCCAAGAAAAGGGCCAAGGTGAATTATCTGCTATTCAAGAAGTTGAACGTGACTTTGGCACAAAGGTTATTTCAATAGTAACGCTAGGCGATGTAATTACTTACTTAGAAGAAAAAGTTGCTGATGAACCTGCACTTAATGACAGTTTGTTAAGTATTAAAAAGTATCGTGAAAATTACGGAATCTAGGGTGTTACGTCACTCTAAATTATCATTTACTTAAGCTAGTAAAATAACTCATTTTTAACCAAAACGCCTGCTAAATGCAGGCGTTTTTTTATATTGTTTATTTAGATTAAGCGGTTAACTCAAACCTATGATTGTCTGGCTTTTCGTAGGCTTGATTAATTTGATAATAAAAATTTTCAATGCGCACTGCCCGCTCAGCAACATCTTGAGAACGTGAAGGCGCTATCGCTTCTTGTGAAGCTAAGGTTTGATTAATTAAGTTATCAAATTCATTGCTGTCGCTACTACTATTGGCTTCTTGCGAATAAGCAAATACGTCATTAGGTTTAATGTGTTGTGTTGACGAAGTAGAATTTTGTACATCTTCAAGACCAGCAGTCAACAATTCCGATTGCGCCTGGGCTATTAATCTAGCAGCAGAAGCCGCAACTCGCGTATCTTGAATAGAAGGATTTGCAGGAGCCAGAGCAGCGGCATGCACTTTTTGCATTTTTGCGATAGTTGCTCGGGGATTGCCTTGTACCGGAGAAAGATCAACCGAGACTTCGCCATCAGTCGCGTATTTTTTCCCATCAGGTCCTGTGGTGAATGAATATGATGGTGCGCCTGTAGCCGCGCCGCCAATAGCCGCATGTGCACGTTCATGAGAGCGTACTTCAGCATCACGTTGCTTTAATTCATTTATAATTTTTTCTTCAACAAAAACATCTTGGGCGTTTTTTTCAGTATCTGATGAAGGTTGTTGTTCTTTCTGTTGCCTTTTATCACCCTGCTCACTATCTTCATTACTGTTAGAAATAGTGGTATTAGCTTCTTCTGCCTGTTTTCTGAGATTGGCAAAATCGACTTGTTCATTATTTTGCGCCGGGGTTTTAGCTCGATCTTTATCAGTACCTACGCCTTTTTCCGCGGCAGATTGCGCAGCAGCTTCAGGTTTAACAATAACTTCACGTTGGTTATTTTCACGACGTAGTGTTTCTGTCGGTGGATTAACAACGGTAGAAATAGGTAAACTTGGCAGTTGCGACGAAATATTCATTAGGTCTTTCTAAACTCTAACATCGAGCAAGGTGCCGAGGTTTTCATCTGCAGTACTTATAACTTGCGCTGAAGCTTTGGCTTGGAACTCTGCCACTTTTAAATCAACGATAGACTGATTAATACTAGCTAAATCGCCCGACTGTTGATTTTGATCAGTCGTCGCAACATTATCCTCTTGCCCTACTTTGAAGTCGCTTGGCGTAATGGATGTTTGAGCCGCGATACTAGCCGCCGCTTCATTGGCTTTTTCGGTCGCTTTTTGGAATCCTTCAAATCCTGCATTTAATGCTGACTGTATTTCCATACTCACCTCTTCACTATGTACATAACAATTACCTGTTTAATTATTAACCAAAAACGGTAAAAAGTAAAGTCTAGATTATTGCTTGAATGCTTGTATTTATTAATCTTCCGTGCTGTTTATTATTAACGTTTGCTTTAACAGCCAAGACGTTAAAACGTCAAAAAAATCATCTGCATGTGAAATAAATGGTGCATGGGAAGCCTGCTCAAATATATGACAATCGCTATTAGGTACTATCGCCGTTACCTTGGTCGATATTTTTTTCGGCACTAAGGAGTCTAATCGACCATACATACGTAAAAAAGGCAGTGTTAATGAAGTTAGCGCTTCGCGAAGGTCAACCTCTTCTAACAAGGCTAAAGAGTCATCAAGGGTCTGCCTACTCGGCATGTCGTATTGAAAAATTAACGCTTTTATTTCTTTTAAATCTTGGCGTATTTGTGGGCTACCCATAGCTTGTATTTTTAAAAAACCATCAATGGTTTTTTTAGTGTCTTGAGATAATTGATGATGAAACGCATTAAGCAAAACCGGCTTAATACCGGGCCACATTTTTTCTTCATCGCTAGACAGTTGTTCGGTAAAACATGGCGAGCTCGCTACCGTAATTAACGCTAAAGCTGCCTCAGGGTGATGCTTCGCAATATTGGTTGCTACTAACCCTCCTAGTGACCAGCCTACATATACGGCAGGCTCTTTAACCGCTTCAACTATTTTTTGGCTAATATTTGCCAAGGTATAAGTAGGTGTGGAATTGTGAATATTTAAGCCATAGCCGGGTAAATCAACAGTGATGACTTTGTAATGCCCAGATAGTTTTTCCGCTAGAGGTTGCCACACACCTGAGTTTAATCCCCAACCGTGAATTAAAACAATGGGTAATCCCTGTCCAACGCTCGTAATTTTTAAAGTTTCTGCCATGCTTAGTTAACGACTAATGTTCTCACTAAAAAGTGCGGCTAGTGTACAAAAAGGCTAAGTTAAATGGAATTACTCGCCAATAATTACTTAAAACTATGTGATGTTTTAAAGCAGTTTTACCATCAAATGCTACTCAAACTCAGTAGTTGTGATTTATGCGGTGAAGCCTGTCATCACTATTTATTGCTTTGTCAGAATTGCTTAGCAGATTTACCTCGTTTTAACACAAAGGTAATACAAGGTGATTTACTTAACTGGCCTGCGGTTAATCAAATATTACCTAAAGTATATTTCGATCATTTAATTTGTTTAGCGCCCTACGATACGCCTTACAAACAATGGCTAAGCCAGTTTAAATATAACGGACGATTTGACATAGCTAAATTGCTCGCCATGCTACTTACCGAGCATTATCAATTAGTTATAAAACAACACATGCACCTTCAAGCAGAGCTTATCGTCAGTGTGCCGCTTCATATAACTAAATGGCAGCAAAGAGGTTTTAACCAAGCCCATTTATTGGCAGATATTTTATCTAAAGAATTAGCAAAAGAGGGAGTTAGTCCGCATACTATTCCATACGATAACAAGGCATTAACGCGTAATAAGTCGACAACTAGCCAAGTAGGAAAATCAGGCGCATTACGACGAAAAAGCCTAAGAAATACTTTTAATGTGCAATTTAGCCAAACAACAGCCCCCGAACATGTTTTACTTATTGACGATGTGGTGACAACAGGCGCGACAGCTAGTGAAATTAGTCGTTGCTTAAAACAGGCCGGTGTAAAAAGAGTGACAGTACTTGCACTTTGCCTATCACTCCCACTTTAATAGTGACAATAGTTAGTCTTGAATTGGCACATTAAAAGCGTTAGAAAAATACAAGCTATTCGCTAATATCTTAGCCGTACCAAGCCAATACCCTCGAAAAGCTAAGTTATCACTACTTGCGATAACTCGTCCTTTGCCAAAGCTATGAGCAATTAACGCAGAGTGATGAGCTATGGTATTTACTAAATTTTTATCCGTATAACCACTTAACAATGGTGAGTCGGTGTAGTTAATTACACTCGTAAAAGCACGATTAGGGCGTTTCATAATAAGCGTACTATTTTTAAAAAATGGTAAGTTATCACTTTCATAACCATAAGTTAATGGATGACTAGTATCCATTGTTGTTTGAAAAATTGCTCCAGCAATACGTTTGCGAGCCGCTAATTTTTCTTTATCTTGATAGCTTGAATTACTGCTATCAAACATTTGATTTATTTGGTGGTTACTAACAAAATTTGCCGATAATAGTTCGTTGTCGGCTAACCATTTAGCCGCTCTTTTTTGAGCAAAAACAACACCGCCTTCTTTTACCCAACGACTAAGCGCTGCCATCGTTTTACTGTTAAAGCGGTTATAATTGCCATCAACTAAAATTACGTGGCTATAGCTTGATAAATCAAGATCATTTAATCGCGCCTGTTCAACAATGGTTAAAGGAATATGTAAAATTTGGTTTAAATAATAACGCACTTCTCCTGCTTCATATTGCGAAATATTTTTTCCGCCAACAAGTAACGCTTTCACGGGTTCAATTAAAGAAAACGACGGACTGCCTAAATCTATTCCTTTAGGTGTTAACCCAGTAGGTAAACTGAAAATATCAATATTATTGGCAATACTCGCACTCGCTAATACCTCTTGCCAATTCTTCATGGTTTGCCAACCTGCAGCAACCACCACACTACCCGCTTTAAATGTTCGCTCTTTGCCATTAACAAGGCTAATAAAAGGTTTATTAGCGACCTTCGCTTTAATACCTTTACTTAATAAATTTTCAAGCAATTTAGGGGCAAGTGTGTGATGCCACTCGAATGCATAAGCATAAGCATTGGGATCAAATTTAGCGTGCACCTGCTCTGGCTGTTGCCATTGTCTTTCTGCTAATTTAAGCCCTCGGGTTTTATCGATTGGATAAAACTCAATATTCATTGCCAGTGGAAACGTCCAACCAGATACATCGTAAAACGTATTGTCTTTAAAGTTTTTTTGCTGGTTAAACAGTGCCTGAATAACTCGATATTGTGGTTGTTCTAAAGGAATATAAACACTTTTCTGACCTGCAAAACGTTTGCCTTTGTAGCGAAAGTCGTTAGTTAAAGGGTAAATTTCAATTTGATGTTGCTTTAATGTATTTAAGAAACGGTTCATTTTATAGTTATCGTTATCGGCATGAATAAGATAACCATCAAACTTTTCATTTTCAGCAAGTTTAATTGACTGGCGATAAAAATCATCGCGATAGGCTAAGAATTTTGCCTTATTTTGCCAAGCCCCTTCCACAATCGAAAGCGAAGTTAATACATGATTTTTAATGCCATACGCCAATGTAACTAAGCCATTCACCCCTTGTTGTTGCATACCTCGACTACTGGCTTGTTCAAATAAAATACCGACACTGGCGTTAATATCAGGATATGTAGAGCCTTTGCCATAAAAAAAGTCATCGAAGACTTCTTCGCTAAAATACAAACGCTGTTCTTTATCTAACGCCTTTGCATGATAAGTTGCTAATAATTGAGATAACTCGCCATTGTCCTGCGGTGTTAAAGGGTGAGTTCTACTTGGCACTCCTGGCTGAAAAAAATAGCTGCTATCGTGCGACATTTCATGATAATCGCCCACTACATGCGGCTTATATTGATGAAAATACTTCAGCCTATTTTGGCTTTCTTGTTGGGTTAATAACAGCCAGTCTCGATTCAAATCAAACCAATAATGGTTGGTTCTACCTGTGGGCCAGTCTTGATGATGCTCTATATCATTGGGATCATCATTGGCTGCATCGTTATGAAAGGTGTTCACCCAATTAACAAACCGGTCTAAGCCATCAGGATTAATACTAGGCTCTAATACAATAATAGTATTCGCTAATAATTGGGTCATTTCTTGAGATTGACTTGCTGCATAATGATAAGCCACTGCTAATGCGGCATTTGCACCAGTGGCTTCGTCACCGTGTACACTATAGCCTAGCCAAATGACTAGCGGCTTATTGTTAGACTGTGAGCTAGCATTGCTTGTAGCCGATTTATCATTAGTAAGTAGTTTATCTAAGTGCGTTAAATTTTCAGGCGACGAAATAGTCACTAAAAATTGTTGTCTTAATTGAGTTGTTTTGCCAATTTCAGTTAGCTTAACCCGTGGTGAAGTTAATGCGAGTTCTTCAAAGTAGCTTTCTAATTGATCGTGTCTAATGTGGCGCTCGCCTAAACCAAATCCCAAAGATGATTCAGGTGTTATAACCGACTCTTGATAATTTTCAGCTTCGGGGAGAAAATCCAAAACGCTTGCTGCATACATTAGCGATGAATAACTGATGGTTAAGATGAAAAATACAACTTGTCCAATTAAACGCAATAAACTCATTCGAAATCCTCAAAATGTGAACACAACACATTGTATTATATTAATGAATAATCACCTAGAAACTGAATTAAAATAACCGTCCAGAAAGTCAGGGCTTGGTTTTTATACCATTAAGATCCTAAAAATAACAACAGGTACTAGCCGTGAGTTAAATTCAAGAGTAAAATAACCATACTTGAGTAATTTAGTCAGGTATATACCACTAAATTAGTTTATCCGTATCGAGCAAGAGTAATTATCATGATCAGTATTTCAGAAAGCGCACAGTCACATTTTAAGAAATTATTAGAACAGCAAGCTGAAGGCACTAATATTCGTGTTTTTGTTGTTAACCCTGGAACGGCGAGTGCTGAATGTGGTGTATCTTATTGTCCTGCCGATGCTGTTGAGCCTGACGACATTGTTTTAGAGTTTAATGGATTCTCTGCATTAGTAGATGGCCCAAGCAAGTTATTTTTAGAAGAAGCCGAGATCGACTTCACAACCGATCAAATGGGTTCGCAATTAACGTTAAAGGCACCAAATGCCAAATTACGAAAAGTCGCAGATGATGCACCGTTATTTGAACGTGTTAGCTACTTTTTACAAGCCGAAGTTAATCCTCAATTAGCTGGCCACGGCGGTGAGTGTACCTTAATGGAAATTACTGACGACGGTTATGCTGTATTACAATTTGGTGGTGGCTGTAATGGTTGTAGCCAGATAGATGTAACAGTTAAAGATGGCATTGAAAAACAACTACTTGAAGTTATGCACGGAGAAATTGTAGGCGTTAAAGATATGACTGAACACGAACGTGGCGAGCATTCATATTACTAATCTCTTATGTTAACAAGCTTGCTTGAAAAACTAGGCCAAGATCCACAACGAAGTTTATCGATATTTCTTCGTGGTCTTGGTCTTTTTGTTTTAAGTGTACTATGTATTAGTTTAGGCTATTTTTATCACCATCTTTGGCAAATTCCAGGGCTCATTTTATTGGTAATTGCTTGCCTAATTGCCGCTTGGGGATATTTGGGGATTTTTGCCAACCGATGGTTAAACATTCTTTCAAGAAATAAGTCCGACAACGACAACCTGTTTTAATCGCTTGGTTGCGCCCCGCGTTTAAAACTCTCTTTGCAAAGCTCTTTTACCCGATAATGATAATGCCACGCCAGCGTCACACCTCTGGCTAACAAAAATACCGACAGTGCAGCCCATAACGCATGATTACCGTAATCTTTCAAGATAAACCATACTGGGAAGAAACAGGCAAAAGTTGCAATTATCATGCTATTTCGCATCGCTTTTGCTTTCATTAAGCCGACATAAATACCGTCATATAAATAACACCAACAGCCTAATACCGGTAATAGCACCAGCCAAAAAAGATATTGTTCCGTAAAGACACGTACCGCTTCAATATCAGTAATCCAATAAACAAACGTTTTACCCGCCAGCCAAAATAACAAAGAATAACAAAAGGCAAAAACAGCGGTCCAAAATAGGGAAATATTAACCGTTGTATTGAGCAGCCAGTAGTTTTTCGCACCTTTTGCTTTACCCACCATAGCTTCAGCCGCATTAGCAATGCCGTCTAAACCAAATGAAATGAGTAAAATAAAATTAAGCAAAATCGCATTAGCCGCAACAGCATTATCGCCAAGCCTAGCCCCCTGAAAGGTAATAAAGATAAAACAAAGCTCTAAGCACAAGGTTCTAATTAATATATCGGCATTTAGCCTAAAGTAAGCCAGTAATTCACTTCGTTCGAAGACCGAGCTTAACAATAACCGTTGATCTTCAAAGACTGCTTTAAATGGTGCTTTAAACTTAGCAAATATCACTAAAAGTCCTAGAATAAAGCCTGAATATTCAGCAATAATTGTTGCAAAAGCGATGCCTTCTACTTGCCACTGCAGAACAAGTACAAAAAATAAATCTAAAACTAAGTTAATCATGTTAGTAGCGATTAATATCCACATTACCGCTTTCGCATGATGATTGCCTAACAGCCAACCTAGAATCACTAAATTAGATAATGCCGCTGGCAAACCCCAAATGCGAATATCGCTGTATTGTCTTGCATAAAATTGTACCTGCTCCGATCCTCCTGCAAGAAAGAGCGCCCCATCTAAATATATCCCTTGGCAAATGATTAAACTGCCACCAACTAAACAGCTCACTAAAATGCCGCGCAATAATATTATAATATTGAGCTTATTGTTTTCAGCGCCATATGCTTGCGCGGATAAACCTGTAGTCGACATTCTTAAAAAGCCACAAAGCCAAGTAATTGAAGTGATCACCATGGCACCAATGGTTGCACCGCCTAAATAATATGCATGCTCTAAATGTCCGATAACGGCAGTATCAACAAGCCCCAATAATGGCACAGTGATATTTGAAAATATCATCGGGATTGCTAACATAAATAAATGTTTATGCTGTACAACGTTTTTGATGTTAAACAAGAAAATGTCCTACTGTTAATGCTACTTTAAGTTACAGCCTAAATTACTTTCAAGGTGGCACCCGAAGTGACACTTTGTTAAACAATAAAATATACTGGGCTTTTATTGCTAAACGCGTTAGTTTTAGCAACTCTCATTTTTTGGAGTTCACCTTGATGAATAAGATAATCTTCGCAATTTTATGCTGCTTTTTTTTCAACACCAATAGCTTGGCTTCGGTGATTTTACAATATCACCATGTGAGTGACAAAACGCCAAAAAGTACGAGTATATCTCCCGCTCAATTTGAAGTGCATCTACAATATCTTAAAGATAATAACTTCACTGTTGTGCCATTATCTAAAATAGTGACAGCAATTAATGCTCAGCAGCTACTCAAAGATAAAACTGTTGCCATTACCTTTGATGATGCTTATCAAGATAATATGACATTCGCTAAGCCTTTACTCGATAAATTTAATTTCCCTTATACTATTTTTGTTAACCCAAGCGTCATTAATCAAGGTGCTAAAGGTCATCTATCTTGGCAACAGTTAAAAGCATTATCAGATGAAGGCGTTATTATTGCTAATCATGGTTACGCACATGACTCTATGGCAAGAAAGCCCGACGAACTTAGTGAAGAACAATGGATAGCGCAATACAGCCAATTAATAGTAGACGCCGAAAAAATTATTGAAGAACATACGGGCCAAAGTTGGCATTACTTTGCATACCCTTATGGAGAATATACGCCCGCAGGACAACAATGGCTTAAAGAAAATGACTATTTCGCCTTTACTCAGCAATCTGGCGCAGTTGGGTTAGGAACCGATTTTACGATTATTCCGCGCTTTCCTGCCTCACAGCCTTATGATCAAATTTCTGGGTTACGGGACAAGCTAAATTCTTTGCCACTTAATATCGCTTTAAGTGATGAAAATAAACAAACAATATTTAAGAAAAACACCTCAAAGTCGATCACATTTAACGTGGAAGTTGAGGACTTTAATCCCGGCCAATTAAACTGTTATATTTCAGGATTGGGCCGTCAAAAAATCAATTGGCAAAACGATAGCAGTTTTACCATTAACTTCACTAAAGATTTACCCACAGGACGAGTACGCTGCAACTGTACCGCGCCGAGTTTAAGTAAACCTGGTCGTTATTATTGGTATTCAAAACCTTGGTTTATTTTAAAAGAAAATGGTCAGTGGTATCCACTATAAATATCACATGGCTTTAATGGTAATAGCTCATATCTGATCTTACAGCTTGACTGCATAGATTGCTTGAACTCACAGCACTTTTGAGAAGTACTATGGTAAACGGATAGCAGGCTTTGAAATCATTTCATTACTGACAGTTTTCTCCCGAAAAATTGAATATCTAATTATCCCTTCTAAAGTTATTTAAAAAGCATTATACTGTATAAATTTACAGTATAATGCTTTATGAAAGTGATACCCGTATATATTGAAGCAGGAATATCTGGCTTTGAAAGTCCAGCTGCTGAATATAAAGAATTGAAACTATCCTTAGAAGAGTTACTTCTTCAGCACCCTAATGCCACTTTCTTTGGGTTGGCTAACGGACGTTCTATGGAAGGGAGAGGTATATTTGATGGTGATGTACTCGTTGTTGACAGAGCTGAGCACATCAGTAATGACTCTATTATTGTGGCTAACTTTAACGGCTGCTTTGTTTGTAAAATAATAGATACTGATAATGCTTTATTGTTATCTGCATCAGATGAGCATATGCCTATCCCTATTACAGAAGCTGACAGTTTTCAAATAGAAGGAGTGGTGAACGTATCATTTAGACTACATAAAAAAGCACCTGCATTACTGTCATGTTTAGCTTAATTGATGCTGTATCATTTTATGCTCGCTGTGAAAAAGTGTTTGACCCAACAATACGCGACAAGCCCGTTGTTGTTCTCACGAATAACGACGGTTGTATTTGTGCTGTGTGCCCTATGGGTCGTGAGCTCGGTATTCCTAAATTTGTACCATACTTTAAAGTTAAGTCATTTTTAGCAAAGCATAATGTAGTCATTCGCTCATCAAACTATGAGTTATATGCTGATTTGAGTGAGAGGATGATGAATGTCATCGCTAGATACTCTGATAGGCATTACGTTTATTCTATTGATGAATCGTTTTTACACTTTAGAAATTTTGCTTGTATTAATGATTGGCATGATTACGGTCATACTATTAGGAAAGCTGTTTGGCGTGAAACGCGATTACCTGTTGGAGTTGGTTTTGGCACTACATTAACATTAGCAAAAGCGGCAAATCATGCGTCTAAAAAGTTATCTGGCTTTGATGGTGTAGCAGTTATTAACGATAACGACTCTCGTAAAGAAATACTATCTCGAATGACGCTCACTGACATATGGGGTATTGGCTCAAAGCTTGGTCAGCGCTTGAGTATATTAGGCCTTAAAAATGGTTGGGATTTGGCAAATCAGTCACCTAAATCAATGAGAGGTCAGTTTGGTGTCGTTGTTGAGCGTACTGTTAATGAGCTCAATGGTACGCCATGCTTAAACTGGGATGAAATAGGACAAGATAAAAAAGAGATATTTTCTACACGTAGTTTTGGTCAGCGGGTTACATGTGGTCACGCACTTAAAGCAGCACTATCAAGTCACGCCAGTATTGTCGCCAAAAATACCAGAAAGCAACGCTCTTTAATTAAGCGATTAATTGTTTTTGCCTCAAGCTCTCCTCATGATGATAACTATTATAAAAAATCTATAATCTATGAGTTCCCTGTTGCTACTGACAATACCTTGAAGATAGTTTCCGCTATTTCATTTGTTTTTGAAAAAATCTATATGGGTGGCGTACTATTTTATCGCTGTGGAGTTGGTGCTGTTGAATTAGAAAATAGCCGATTTCAGCAACATGATATGTTCAACGTGAATGAGAATAACCCACAATTGATGAAGTGCTATGATAACCTGAATCATCGTTATGGCAGTGGCACGATTGAAGTTGCGGCGGCTGAAAAAAATGATAAATGGGTAATGAGGCGTAATTTTTTATCACCCAGTTACACCAGTAAATGGACAGAAATACCTAAGATAATTTGTTGAGGCAAGTATGTGTGGTCGATTTAGTGTAGATAAAGCATTAACACCAATAGTGAGCGAGCTATTTAATACCCCATTTAACGTAGAAACTAACACTAATTCAAGCCCCAGCCAGTCAGTAGCAACTATCATTAATAATGGTTCAAGCTATAAACAAGTTGATGCATTGTGGGGTATAAAGCCAAGCTGGTCTAAAAAATTGATAATTAACGCCCAAGCTGAAACAGTTGCTATCAAGCCTACGTTTAAGCAATCCTTTAAAAACCAAAGGTGCTTAGTACCGTGTAATGGTTGGTTTGAATGGAGAAATGAAGAAGGTAAAAAGGTTAAATATTTATTTGAGCATGCTAATAAAATGCCTTTGTATATGGCGGGTATTTTATTTCACCATGAGCATACCGAGCTTGTAACTTTAACGATAAAACCTAATGCTAAATGTGGCCAATACCATAAACGTATGCCCGCTTTGGTTTTAGCGAAAGATAAAGACTACTGGTTTAACTCATCACCTCAAGAGTTATTTCTACAACATGTGGAAGATAGAGTTATACATGTTAAACGTGCTGATTGACCTTAATGTATCAATATTCTGCTGTGAGCACATATGAGACTGTCAGCTTTGATTAAGTCCTATTGGTTGAACCTTACAGATCAAGTTAAGGCTTATTCACTTTAATCATTTTTGCAGCGACAAAGTTTATTTTGCCGCTGCATTAAACGTCTTTACTACTTGTTTTTTCTTTGCTTATTTTCCTTGATAACCGATTTATAGAAACGCCCTAAGTTTTTATCTTTACTGCGCTTTTGTGCCAAAGTTTCTCCATTTCTGGCTTGCTCTTTCAATAATTTATTGTAATTTTCTAAACGACGTTGTGACAAGTCACCCGACTCGACTGCTTTATTAACCGCACAACCGGGTTCACTATGATGTTGGCAATTAGCAAATCGACATTGTGAAGCTAAAGCGTCAATTTCTGCAAAAGATTTAGCAATGCCTTGTTCACAGTCAACAAGTTGTAGCTCCCTCATGCCAGGTGTGTCTAACAACAGACCACCTGTAGGCATTAAATGTAAGGATCTCGATGTTGTGGTATGTCGCCCTCGGTTGTCATCTTCTCTTGAGGCACCTGTGCTTTGCGAATGAGCAGCAAGCAAGGTATTAACTAAGGTAGACTTTCCTACCCCAGAAGAACCAATAAAAGCGACAGTTTTTCCTGTGGTGCACCAAGATTTCAATGGCGCTATACTATCAGGATCTAAAGCATTAACCGCTTCTACCATTAGCATAGGATCGAGCGACAATACTTGAGAACGATAGTCTTCAACGGCATCACAATTATCTGCTTTCGTCAGTACAATTACCGGCTCTACTTCTGCCTCATACGCCAATGCTAAGTAACGTTCAATACGATTTAAATTGAAGTTTTTATCAAGAGAACACACGATAAATACGGTATTAATGTTGGCTGCAATTAATTGTAAATCAACTTTAGAGCCTGCAGACTTTCTAGCAAACAAAGACATTCTTTCAAGCCGATGTGCAAATTCCCCTTGCTCAGTAAGTAGCAACCAATCGCCAACAGTTAATCCTGTCATTGACGGCGTTATTGGCATTGAAAGATTAGCATTCTGCTCGGTCATCACTTCAATATGTCCGCGATGCTGCGCGCTTATGCGAGCTAATTGAAAAGATGTAAGTTGTTCAAGTGACAACTGTTGTTGAAAAAAGGCAGTAAAGCCCATTTGTGGTAATGATAATAATGACATCGTTAACCCTCGCGTATTTCTTCATTGAAATAGCGTTTAAATTTATAAAATTTAGGGCTGTAAAATGAGCCCCGGTAATTAAAAAATAAACCGGGTTATAAAATCGACAATATTAAACGATTTTTACCCGGGAGTTAGTTAATACAATCATTAAAATTCTCCGTTAGGTGATATATAAAATAAGGATAAACTAGTCTAAAAGACTGTTGTTATCGCAATAATAACAAAGCGAGAAATATCCAACAATCAATCAAATGTAATTAATCGTACAAGCGCACTATCTTAGCAAAGTCATCAATTAAGTATTGACCATTAATACTAGGCACTTGGCCAATTTCTTGTTCGGGTTTGAAAATCGCTGCTATTTTCCCTTCAGGGTTAATCAGCACAATAGAAGCACTGTGATCCACTAAGTAACTATCTGCTTTACCTTGATCACTTTCGTGGTCATGCTCTGTAATGGCGTACATTAAGCCCATATTGCGAGCAAAGGGAAACAACACACCATGATCAGCACGAAGCGCTTTAAATTCAGGATTAAAATAAGCAATGTATTTAGCGAGTTTTTCTTGGCTATCACGCTGTGGATCTACAGACACTAATAACACTTGATTATCGGCAATTGCTTTAAGGTCGTCATAAATAAAGTTAAGTTCTTGTAAGGTTACCGGACAAACATCAGGGCAAGAAGTATAACCAAAAAATACCCACGACCATTTGCCCCTGAGCTCGTTATTGGTAAACGCTTTTCCTTGATGATCAGTAAGCTCAAAAGGCTTAAGATCTCTGGTTTGCTGATAATAAAGCGAATGCTCTGGTTGAGCTAAATTAAACGATTTATTAAATCCTAATAAACCTGCAGCAAGGGCTGCAATTGCGACGGTAATATAAAGTATTTTATTCACTTATCTAAGGTTTCCTAGCTTAAAGGTAAAATATAGTGATCGAGTAACAGAATAATAAATAGCGCCATTAAATGCACAATAGAAAATTTAAAGGTGTCCATGGCGGTGTTTTCATCTGCGTTGAATTTAAGTTTCCATGCATACATAAAAAACACTAGATTTAGTACCACTGCACCAATTAAATATATCCAACTACTCATACCAACCAAGTACGGCAACAAGCCAACAACAAAAAGTAATACCGTATATAACAATATTTGTGTTTTGGTGAAGTTAATACCATGAGTTACAGGCAACATTGGGATATTAACTTTGGCGTATTCACTTTTTCTATGAATTGCCAACGCCCAAAAATGAGGAGGCGTCCAAGTAAAGACAAGTAACACCAAAAGAAGCGCGTTTGGATGTACTTCATTGGTCATTGCCGTCCACCCTAATAAAGGAGGTATAGCGCCCGCTAGGCCGCCAATCGTAATGTTTTGTGGTGTTGCTCGCTTTAAATAGAGCGTATAAATAAAGCTATAACCCACAAGCCCGGCAAAAGTTAACCATGCTGTAAGCGGATTGACTAAAAAGTACAAAATAACAAAACCAAGTATTGCAATAGTTGCAGCAAAAACTATGGCATTGTTTGCGGTTATTTTTCCTTCGGGTAAAGGCCTGTTATGCGTGCGCCCCATAACGGCATCAATTTTTTCATCAACAATATGATTAATTGCCGCCGCCGCCGATGACAAAAGTGCTATACCTAACATTGCAGGTATAAATAGCTGCCAAGGTAAGCCTCCAGGTACAGATAAACTCATACCAACCACAGCCGTTAATACCAATAAGGCGACTACTCGTGGCTTGGTAATATCATAATAAGCACGACACTTGCTCATTATTGAGGGTTTGGATTTTATAACTTGCTGCTTAGTTTCAACTAATACTGAAGATTCACTCATGTACAATCCTTAAAAAGTTTTGTTATATCTTACGGCGTAAGCTGTAAGTTAAGGCGATCAAAGCAAGCATTAAACAAGCCGCTACGACATTATGACTAACGGCAATAAATAAAGGTAAAGAAAACCAAATATTACTAATACCTAAACTTACCTGAAGCAGCAAGACTATCGCTAAAACAATGGCTGAATTTTTGAAAAATGCTGTTTGCGATTTCACAAAAACCATTACAGCTAACCAAGCTAAATATATAAAAGTGACTATTGCGCCGAAACGATGAACCACATGAATTGTTAATCGTTCATTATGACCCAAATGACCATGTTCATAGGTGGCCTTTTCTGGAGGGATAGGATCAAACGAGTCTTCAAAAGTTAAGCGCTCTACCCAGCCTGACTGACAAATGGGCAACTCGGTACAAGTTAAAGCTGCGTAATTAGACGAAGTCCAGCCACCCAATGCTATTTGTGCCGTTAAAATTACAATACCGATTAAACCGTAACGTCCATATTTTTTAACAGAAAAGTCACCACTGGTCATTCGGTACGGATTAAGCCTCAAGTAGAGTAAAAATAATAAACACAAGGTAGTAAAGCCGCCCAGTAAATGTGCCATAACAACTATGGGCATAAGCTTCATGGTGACCGTCCACATACCTAAAGCGGCTTGAAAAATGACAATCGATAAAATTAGCAGCGGTAGCCTAAGTGGAGTGCCTTGGCTACGGTTTTTAAAAGAAAGAAATGCAATCGCTAATATAAATAACCCTAAAGCTCCGGCAAAATAACGATGGATCATTTCATTCCAGGCTTTTTCAGGCTCAACGGTATGATCAGGAAACGCTTCTTTCGCTTTTAATAACTGAACGCTACTTTCTGGAACATCCATCATGCCATAACAACCAGGCCAATCAGGACAGCCTAACCCTGCATGAGTTAACCGTGTATATGCACCGAGAGTTACCACAACTAACGCTAATAAAATACTGACGAAAACCAGTTTTCTAATGACTAAACTTTTTTGATGGTACATTTAGCCAATCCTTGAATATTTTAATAATTTTTTCATGTCTGCCAAAATTTGCTTACCAAAGGCTGATAATTCTGACTCATTTTCTGGGATATTATGGCTTAAAAATACATTGCCTTGAGGATCTGCTACTAAAATTTGTGGGTATTCAATGTGTGTTTTTGCTATTGAAGGCATATCAACGACTCGCCATTGGCTTTCGTTAATTCGTTCGAGTTGTTGTTGTGATAAGCCCTGACTTAACGCCACGGGTGTCACTCTTGGCATTTCTCTGCCTAAGGCTACAAAGCTGTTGTGTACACTTTCAAGAGTTTGCTCACAATGGTGATCGCAATGTTCAGGCATTGCATAAAGAATTAGCCAATGTTGATTGAAATTTTGCTCTGCTAAGCCAAGTTTATTAAGTGTTAGTTCACCTGCGATTAAATCGCCTTGATTGGTTACGCCATAATCCAACCAATTATTTTCCAGTGCAAGTTTGGCCAAAATTACCGGAAGTGCAAAAGCCAGTAACATTAGAATAAAACTGCGTCGTGATGAGGCCTTGTTTTTTTGGGATAACTCACTTTCGTTATTATTGTCTATGGGATCATTGCTACTCATTCGACTCGACCTTTTTATTATTATTGTGTTGTTGTTCTAAAATCTCTGTGTCTTGGCCAAAGCGATAACTGGCCCAAATCATTAAAAGTAACCATGCTGCTGCCAAGCTAAACCACTGAAACGCGTATGCGCGATGTTTTTCAGGTGGCATTACGATGGGCTGCCAATTTTTTTCAAAACCTAACGCTTCATTTTTATCTAAGTAAACAACAAAGGGCAATAGCTGAGTGCCAATTAATGTGGAAAAGTTTTCCAAGTCTATTTGTTGAACGCGTAAAGGGGATTTATTAGGCGTTAATTCTTGTTTCATTAACATCATGCCTTTTTCTATAAAACGAACGTGTCCGGTAAAATTATATTGACCCACCAATGCTTCAACTTTAGGAATATCTTGCCTATTAATTGAGCCTTGTATCCAGCCTAAGTTCACTAAAATACTATACTCACCCACTGTAACTACTTGATATACTCGATATCCTAATGAATTATTATGGGTTTGATTATCTAATAGAAAAACAATATCGGGATTAAAATTACCGTCAATTGTTATTGGAAAGTCGTTTATGTAATCGAGATCTGTATTGGTTGCTTTCAAGTTCAGAACTTCAGCTAATGACAAGGCACTTTGCTGTTCAAGTTCGACCATTTTTTCTAATCGTAATTCCTTTTCAATAGCACGTTCACTTTGCCATATGCCTAATTTAAGTAAACCTGAAAAAATAATCACCGTAAAGATTAACCAAGGTAAGCTAATATTTGATAAGCTAATTTTAATGCGTTTTAAGATAGAAAAATTACTGCTCGGCACTTGAGTTTTACTTCCTTACTACAACAATCCTACTTAGGAAGGGTTTAAATGATATTAAAAATTATTATCGTCATCATGTTAGCTTTTATGGTTTATAACTTATTCAAAGCATTAATATTAATGAATAAAAATGATCCTAACAAACCATCTATGACTAAATTTATTGGTAGACGACTTTATCTTTCTGTCGCCATTGTTTTATTACTAATTCTTGGTTTACTTACTGGCGTTATCACGCCAAATCCTCGCCCATATTAACCATCTATGTGAATAGTTTGCATGAGTACAAGGCGAAAGCGCGCATTTGATACCTATCAATGAGCACTTTCAACGCAGTAATCATTTTTTACTCTAATCCTTTCAAATATAGATTGCACCTAGTTTGCATGAGTACAAGGCGAAAGCGCGCAGTTGATGCCTATCAATGAGCACTTTCAACGCAGTAATCATGTTTACTCTAATCCCTTCAAATATAGATTGCACCTAGTTTGCATGAGTACAAGGCGAAAGCGCGCAGTTGATGCCTATCAATGAGCACTTTCAACGCAGTAATCATTTTTTACTCTAATCCTTTCAAATATAGATTGCACCTAGTTTGCATGAGTACAAGGCGAAAGCGCGCAGTTGATACCTATCAATGAGCACTTTCAACGTAGTAATCATGCAAACTAGGTGTGATATATACCGTTAAATAATGTACACGAAGACAAACAGCATAACCCATACTACGTCTACAAAGTGCCAATACCAGCTAGCAGCTTGAAAAGCAAAATGGTTATCTGGTGTGAAGTGTCCTTTTAAAATCCTCAAAAACATTACGAGTAGCATTACGGTACCTAAAGTAACATGCATGCCATGGAACCCCGTTAATAAATAAAAGGTGTTCCCGTAGATACCACTGGTTAAATAAAGCTGCATTTCTTCAGAATATCCGTGGGAATATTCGAGCATTTGCAAACCTAGGAAGACGATACCTAATAAAATTGTTATTGCTAACCAGGCTTTTAACTGTGGGCGTTTATTTTTTTCTAGTGCTACATGAGCAAAATGAGCAGTAACAGAAGATGTTAACAGTAAAATGGTATTAATTAGCGGTAAGCCATACCAACCCATGGCAGTAGTTTCTGTGCCGTCTGGTGTTTTTAGTAATGGCCATGTTGCTGTAAAATCTGGCCATAATACTTCCCCTGTCATGGCATTATTACCAGCACCGTCTAACCATGGCACTGAAAACGTTCTGGCGTATAGTAATGCGCCGAAGAAAGCAGCAAAAAACATAACTTCTGAAAATATAAACCAGCTCATGCCTTGACGGAATGAATGATCTAATTGATGGCTATATTTACCCGACATTGACTCGTTGATAACATTACTGAACCAGCCAAACATCATAAAAATTATTAAAGCGATACCGGCTAATAATAAATAGCCGCCAAAACCATTTTGATCCTTTGCAAGATCAGCGACATAATTTGCTGCACCAACTGCAATAAAAAACAGCGCAATAGCTCCCACAATTGGCCAATGGCTCTGAGAGGGTACATAATAGGTTTCATATTCTTTTGTTGTCATTTTATTCCCCATTTAGTATTTACACTCACTCCCTTAGGAGGATGAATTTGTACTACCAGTAATATCGTAGAGTGTGTAGGACAATGTCAGTGTTGTTATCTCAGGAGGTAACTCTAAATCGACATAAAACTGCAATCCCATTTCAACATCTTCATTGGCTTTCAATGGCTGTTGGGTAAAACAAAAACATTCAATTTTTTGAAAATACCCTGCAGCAATACCTGGCGACACAGATGGAACGGCTTGTCCAACTATGTCGTGTGTAGATTCATTTTTAGCGTAAAAATTTACAAATTTGACTTCACCGGGATGTACTTCAATTTCATTTATTGTTGGTTCAAACTGCCAAGGAACTCCCTTGGAATTTCGAGTAATAAATTGCACAGTGACTGTACGAGAAGTATCAACACCGTCTGCAGCATAAACAACTGCAGCCGTATTGGTTTTTCCATTTAATCCAGTGATATCACAAAACACATCGTATAAAGGTACTAATGCAAAACCAAAACCAAACATACCAAAGACGATAAGCAAGAGTTTTTTAACTACTTTGCCATTGGTCGATTTGGTCACGTCTGTAACGTGTTCTGGTTTTTTATCAGTACTTTTTGTCATTATCAATCAACTTTTGGTGGTGTAGAAAAAGTATGATATGGCGCTGGGCTTGCCACAGTCCATTCTAATCCTTCAGCGCCATCCCATGGTTTAGCTGGTGCTTTTTCACCACCTCTAATACATTTGATGACTACCGCCAAGAAAATTAATTGTGATAAGCCAAAAGCAAATCCGCCAATACTTACCCACTTATTAAAGTCTGCAAATTGCAACGCGTAATCAGGAATACGACGCGGCATACCCGCCAAACCTAAAAAGTGCATAGGGAAGAATAATAAGTTCACTGAAATTAATGAACACCAAAAATGCCAGCTCGCCAAGGTGGTGTTATACATATGCCCTGTCCATTTAGGCATCCAATAATAAGCTCCTGCATACATTGAAAACAGAGAACCTGTTACTAATACATAATGAAAATGTGCCACTACAAAGTAAGTATCATGATACTGAAAATCAACCGGTGTTAATGCCAACATTAACCCTGAAAAACCACCAATGGTAAACAAAATTACAAAGGCAATAGAAAACAACATAGGTGTTTCAAATGTCATTGAACCTCGCCACATGGTTGCAACCCAGTTAAAGACTTTTACTCCTGTAGGTACAGCAATTAGCATGGTGCAATACATGAAGAACAGTTCACCAAATAATGGCATACCCGTGGTAAACATGTGATGCGCCCAAACGATAAATGACAACAATGCGATAGAGGCTGTTGCATAAACCATTGAGCTATAACCAAATAACTTCTTACGAGCAAAAGTAGGAATAGTCGTAGATACAATGCCAAAGGCAGGCAATATCATGATGTAAACCTCAGGGTGCCCAAAGAACCAGAAAATATGCTGGAACATAACGGGATCACCACCACCTGCAGCATTAAAAAAGCTCGTACCAAAATACGTGTCTGTTAATACCATAGTGACTACACCAGCGAGTACCGGCATCACCGCTATTAATAGATAAGCGGTAATAAAGAAGGTCCATACGAACAATGGCATTTTCATGTAAGTCATACCTGGAGCACGCATATTCATAATGGTCACTACGATATTAATCGCGCCCATTATTGAAGATATACCCATAATATGAACAGCAAAAACAAAGAATGCCGTACTACCATTTGAATAAGTCGTTGATAACGGCGCGTAGAAAGTCCAACCAAAGTTAGGCGCTCCGCTTTCCATAAAAAATGAACTTAATAAAATGGCAAAAGCGAATGGTAAAATCCAAAAACTCCAGTTATTCATTCTTGGTAATGCCATATCTGGAGCACCGATCATCATAGGTAACATCCAATTAGCAAAACCAACAAAGCCCGGCATTATGGCACCAAACACCATAATCAACCCATGAACTGTTGTTAATTGATTAAAAAAATCAGGCTCTACAATTTGTAACCCCGGCTGAAATAACTCAGCTCGGATCACCATGGCTAAGGCGCCACCTGTAAGTAACATGATAAAAGAGAACCATAAATACAATGTGCCTATATCTTTATGGTTCGTTGTATATAACCAGCGTTTTATGCCAGTCATTTTACCGTGGTCATGAGAATCGTCATGATGGTCACCGCCATGCGAATCTTGATCATTTAAAACGTCTGTAGTCATTTAAATAACTCCTTATTTCGCACTTGCGGCAGCAACATCTGCAGCTTGAATTAAATCGCCAGTTTTATTACCCCAAGCATTTCGCTCGAAGGTAACAACCGCAGCAATTTCTGTCTTTGATAATTGAGATGAAAATGCTGCCATTGCTGGATTTTTAGCACTTCCATTAATCACCATGTCTAAGTGCTTAGCTACATCACCCGTTGCAATAACACCACCATCAAGTGCAGGGAATGCAGGCGGTAAGCCTTTCCCGTTTGGTTGATGACATGCAACACACGCCTTGTTATACACCTCTTCACCCATGGTCATCATTTCAGCCATTGAATAGGTTTTTGATAAATCTTCAGCTGGTTCGGCAATCGCTTCTTCAACTACCGCTTTTGCTTCTTCAACTGGTGCTGCCTTAACTGAGTCTCCCCCAGATACTGCTTTAACATCTGAAGCTTGTACAGCATCACCCGTATTATTACCCCACGCATTACGCTCGTAAGTTACTACAGCAGCAATTTCTTTTAAGCTAAGCTGTTTGCCATAGCCTTGCATACCCGTACCAGCGCGGCCATTGAAGACAATATTAATATGTTCATCAATTGAACCTTGAGTAACAATAGGGCTATCTTTTAATGCAGGAAATGCAGGTGGTAAACCTAAGCCAGAAGGCTGATGACATGCAGCACAGTGTGCAGTGTAAGTTGTTTCACCCAGCGCCATTAAGTCATCCATAGAAGCAGATGCATTAAGTGATGCTTGTTCAGCTTGCGCGGCATTGGCTGCTAATTGATGTTGTTCGTCTAACCACTTAGCGTAATTAGCTTCAGTCTTCGCAATAACGACAATGGGCATAAAGCCATGATCTTTACCACAAAGCTCTGCACATTGGCCACGATATACACCAGGTTTATCTACAATCGCCCAAGCTTCATTAATAAATCCAGGATTAGCATCTTGTTTTACTGCAAAAGCAGGCACCCACCAAGAATGAATAACATCGTCTGAAGTAATTAGAAAACGTATTTTCTTATTGATAGGCACAACCAGTGCTTTATCTACTTCGAGTAAATAATGCTCGCCTTTTTGAGTACCAGCACCATTTTTGTTTTCATATTGATCGCGAGGCGTAGATAAAACTGAATAAAACTCTAAGTCTTGATCGAAATATTTATAATGCCACTTCCACTGAGAGCCAGTGACTTGAATAGTCACATCAGAGTCATCGTTATTTTCCATCTCAATAAGCGTGCTAGTGGCAGGAACTGCCATAGCAATAAGAATAACAATGGGGATTGCTGTCCATAAAATTTCGACAGTGGTGCTTTCATGAAAGTCTGCAGCTTTATGACCCTTTGACTTTCGATGAAAAGCCATAGACCAGAACATCGCGCCAAAAACAACCACACCAATTGCAGTACATATCCAAAGGGCTAACATATGAAGATCGTAAACTTCTTCACTGATCTTAGTCACACCTTTGGTTAAATTTAAACTCATATCGGCCCAAGCTGAACTGGTAAATAAACTTCCCAGCAACAGCCAACCTAGGTTACCTCTCTTCACTCGACATCCCCTCTTCCTCTTGAAGTAGAAAACAAAACGAGGTCACAGTGTAAATCCGAACTCACTGGATCAAATGTTTTGCCACTTGTTATTGTTATTTTAGCTAAATCAGTGTGACGAAAAAACAAACAGAAATCTTCACACTTTTATTATTATTTTTCGTGCTATTTTTGTACGGTTTCTAATCTAGAATCACTTAAAATTTGATCTAGGTCAATCCATAATTTGAAGAGAAAAGAAATAAACTTTAATAAATTCAATTGAGTATTAACTCTAAAAAGAATGAAAAGCTATACACACAAGGGCTGTGCGTTTTTTGTTCAGTAGAAATTAAAATAATTTAAGAGAAGAATAAAACAACAGTTAGCGGTTGTTTTTTATACAGAAATATAACTTAACCTAAGTTCGGCTTAACAAATACTTCTCTAGCAGCTATTGACGCGAAATTTGTCTTGAATTAAGAAAAATTATCAAGCTAGAGGGGAGTAAAATAATTATTTACCTACTTTTCAAATTGTTAACTATATTTTAAACCGAGTTTAGGAACATAGTATAAGACGTGAAATCACCATTGGTTTTTACGCCTAGGTAATTTCACAACGAATAAAGGATTATATTTCATGAAAAACAGTAGATCACTTACATCCAGTCTGCCGCACGAATTACCCCAACAGCTAATCCTTCAATATTAAAATGCTGACTAGTTAAGTCCACTTCAATTGGCGAGAAATCTTCGTTTTCAGCGTGTAGGTAAACCACATTGCCTTCGCGTTTAAAACGTTTCACCGTCACATCTTCTTCAACGCGTGCTACTACTACTTGTCCTTGTTGTACATCAGTTGTTTGATGAACCGCCAGCAAATCACCATCTAAAATACCAATATCTTTCATACTATCGCCGTTAACACGCAATAAGTAATCTGCTGCAGGATGGAATAAGCTGCCATCGATCTTGTAGTGCTCTTCTACATGTTCTTGTGCAAGGATAGGTTCACCCGCGGCAACACGGCCAACAAGCGGCAAACCTTCTTGTTCAGCAAATTCTTCAGCCAACCGTATACCTCGAGAAGTGCCCGCCAACATTTCTATGTAGCCTTTTTTGGCTAAGGCTTTTAAATGCTCTTCCGCAGCATTCGCAGATTTAAAGCCAAAATGGACAGCGATTTCAGCACGGGTAGGAGGCATGCTCGTTGCTGAGATGTTTTCCTTAATAAAATCGAAAATTTGCTGTTGTCTGGGGGTTAAAGGGCGCATAACGGTCCTGTATTATTTATCGACAAATACTGTCAGTATATACAGGCTGTAAATAATGGCAAGTGTTTTGTTTTTTGTGGGTATTTGCGTCACTACTGTATGTTGTAGTAAGTAATATAAAAAATAATATGTAAACTCTGTTTATAAAAAATCCTTTTTTTATAAATTTATAGTATTACAAAAAATTATAGTTTTTTCATTTCCAACTAATGGTGGTCTAGGCAATTCAATATATTTCCCTAGACCAATTTCAGCTCTGTCATCAACCCATTTTTGAGATAACTGTTCAAACAACTCTGACAGCTCATTTTTATTTATATTTTTCAATGTGTTAATTTGTTTCTCTGCAGTATTATTTTCAAATATAGCTATATTGGGGCTTACTTTATAATAAAGTGCTTTATACAAAGTGTACTTAATTTTGAGTTCATCATTGAAGGTTTTGCCAAGATCATCTTCCAGTTTATATGTGTTAGCCAGCTCAAGAATTGATATTAAAACACCGTTTAAAGCCGCTTCCCATAACCAAAAACGAGCTTTCTTAAGTATAGATATATCTAATTCTTTATGTGTGTCATTAAAATCTCTAAGAGATAGAGAAGGATTATAAAATGAACTTCGATGAGAAAACCATTGATAGTTCATTCCTAAAACAAACATCGCTTGTGCATTCCCACTATTGGATTCTCTAATTAATTCGTCTTCACTCAAGAAAGTCAAACTCTGATCTACAGCATTTGCAATAAGTAAATTTTCATTAATATAAGCATTTCCTTCAATCACTTCTTCCAGATTCTTATATTCTTCAATTGTTAAGCATTGGCTATTATTTTTATCTGTAATTGAGATGTTGGATGCAATCGTATTATCTTTATTAACTTGTTCTGATTCATATTCGCTGAATAGGATATTTGGTGTTTCTGTTGAAGTGCTTGAAATATAATTATATAAAAAATACGAAGTAACTATAATTACAATTGAAGTCCATTTTAGCATACTAATTTTTTCCATTTACAAAAAACGAAAAACTAACATTCCCTCTTCAGTTTTACAATTTATTAACTATAACTGTAAAACTGAAGAAGGCAGATAGTATGACGTCGTTTATTGCACAGAATTACTTAAATCGACAATTTAATCCTGATTATATAAATACTTCGTGGTCAGACGATATTACCTATATCCGTACACTGCAAGGTCGGTTGTTTTTAGCGAACATTATGAGCTTATACTCACGTAAAGTGATCAGTTGCGCGTTAAGTTACACCCTAGTTTTATTTTGTATCAACTAATTTATCCTGTGTTTTTAACTCAAAATCACTGGCGTTATGGCGCTCATGTAATTGTTCGTTTAGCTCTCCCCATGTACGATTTACCATAACCCCACGCTTAACGGCTGCTCGTTCGCCAACTGCTTTTGTCCAACGCACTAAGTTTTTATAAGTGTGTGTTTGTAAAAATTCTGCTGCTTCATACACTTTGTTTTCAACCAATGCACCATACCAAGGCCAAATGGCCATATCTGCAATAGTGTATTGATCACCGCACATATATTTATTATTCGCTAAGTGTCTGTCGAGAACGTCGAGTTGTCGTTTAACTTCCATAGTAAATCGTTCAATTGGATATTCATATTTCTCTGGTGCGTAGGCATAAAAATGGCCGAAACCACCACCTAAATATGGTCCACTCCCCACCTGCCAAAATAACCAAGATAAGCATTGTGCTTTCAGATCTTGCGCTTTAGGAATAAATGCATCAAATTTTTCTGCTAAGTACAACAAGATTGCACCAGACTCAAAAATAGGTAAATGACTCCCCTCATTGGTGTCAACTAACGCGGGAATTTTAGAGTTTGGATTTACCTGAACAAACCCTGAACCAAATTGATCACCTTCCATAATATTTATCAAATGTGCGTCATATTCTGCACCATTAACACCTGCGGCTAATAATTCTTCTAATAAAATAGTCACCTTAACCCCATTAGGTGTTGCTAATGAGTACAGTTGTAAAGGATGCTTTCCTACAGGCAACTCCTTTTGGCGTGTTGCCCCAGCGACAGGACGATTAATACTGGCGAATTTACCGCCACTTTCATTATTCCATTGCCAAATTTTAGGCGGAGTGTAACTTGATTCAGACATTTAATTTCCTTACTATTTTTGATGAATTTACTCACACATGAGTTGTGCGCGATTAAGTCGTTTTAATTTTTATCTAACCATTAACCTAACACTAACCTATAAATTAGTAACAAAGGTTTTGAAAGTAGACAGCACTGAGGGATATTTCATTTCATTTAAGATCCCTCCTCGTTGACTGAAACCATACTTAACTTGCGCCTTGTGTTTCAAGCAAGTATCCTACGCGGCCTTTTTCATTAATGTGGTGTCAATTATGATTGGCTTTGATTATGGCACATCAAATTGTGCTGTCGGTGTTATGGCTAATGGCCAACCTGAACTTATCTCCTTAACGGACACCAGCCGTTTTATCTCTTCTACTTTATATGCGCCAAGTCGTGACATCATCAGCCATTGGTTGTATCAAAACCTGCCTAAAGAAGCACAAGAAGAGTTTAAAAATCAACGTTTAGTGCCATTGAGAAAAGGACAAAACGTTGCAAGAGAGCTACAACTTGACGGCATTTCAACTGAATTATATTTTGGCCAAACAGCACTTAACGCTTACCTTGCAGAGCCTGATGAAGGCTATTATATAAAATCACCCAAATCTTTTTTAGGAGCAAGTGGGTTACTTCCCCAACAAATTAATCTGTTTGAAGATATCGTCGCTGCCATGATGCACAACATCAAGCAACTTACTCAAGCCAAACTCGGCCGAGAAGTTAGTCAAACCGTTATCGGCCGCCCTATTAATTTTCAAGGATTAAAAGGTGAGCAAAGTAATCAACAAGCACTCACTGTTTTAACCAATGCAGCTAAACGTGTTGGCTTTAACGATGTTGAGTTTCAATACGAACCAGTAGCTGCTGGGTTTGAATTTGAAAGTACCTTAACCAAAGAAACCAAAGTGCTTGTCGTTGATATTGGCGGCGGTACAACCGATTGTTCCATGTTATTAATGGGTCCTGCTTTTAGTGAATTAACCGATCGCTCTAATCATTTATTAGGACACAGCGGAATCCGCATTGGCGGTAACGATTTTGACATACAACTAGCGTTAAAAGGATTAATGCCAAGTTTTGGCTTAAACAGTTTGCTTAAAAGTAATAAACCAGTGCCAAGTAACAGCTTTTGGCAAGCCATGGCAATTAACAACATTAATGAACAAACCGAGTTTTATAGCCAACAAAATCTACGTTACCTTGAACAATTACAACGTGATGCTCAACAACCTGAATTAATAGACCGTTTGATCAGCGTCCATAAAAACAAATTAAGCTATCGATTAGTAAACGGCGCAGAACAAGGTAAAATTGCCCTCACAGATTCTAATGCTACACAAACTAACTTAGCAGATATTCATCAAGGCTTGTCAGTTGAGCTGAGTCGAACATTAATGCAAAAAGCCTCACATCGAGAATTAACTAAAATAGCCGAGCTTATCCAACAAGCAATTAGTCAAGCTGGTTGTCAACCTGACGTTGTATTTGTTACTGGTGGTACGGCAAAATCTCCAGTAATTAATGAATTTTTGCAGCAACAAATGCCTAATAGTGCCATAGTTATTGGCGATCACTTTGGCAGTGTAACAGCAGGCTTAACGCGTTGGGCACAGCGAATATTTAGCTAAGCAAAACCAGAAATTAACGCACAAGCTATATCAAGATTTTAATTGAGTAACAGCTTGTGTTAGTTGCTTCAGTAAATCTGTGTTAGTTAATACTTTTTGCTTAGGATCAAAGTTGTCATAAAAACTAGATATTGATAATGCGGCCTTAACTTCTCCTGCAAAAAAAGGGGCAGAACCTTGGGCCACGGCAAGCACGCTTGATGCACCACCTGGACCCGGTGACGTAGCTAATAACACCATAGGTTTATTTTGAAACAACTTTTGGTCAATGCGCGAAGTCCAATCAAACAAATTTTTATAAGCCGCGGTATAAGAACCATTATGTTCAGCAAACGAAATAATGATGGCATCGGCCTGTCCGATTTTTTCAAAAAAACGTTTCGCTTGTTCTGGCTGTCCTAACTCCCTCTCTTTATCTTCACTAAATAACGGCATTTCATAATCGTTAATATCCAGTGTTTCAATATCAACATCGTGCAACAATGATGCAGCATAAAAAGCTAACTGTTTATTGATAGATGTTGAACTACTACTAGCGGCAAACGTTAATACTTTCATAATATTCCTCTTATTTAGTTAACTTGGCAGCTTTATTCGAGCGCTTAATCATTTCATGAGTTAATACTTCAACTTCACACAAAAAAGCTAGCTGCAACTTGATAACGTTCAGTGTATATTAGTTCCAAATAATTATTAATACCTTAAAAGTTAAGACACTGTTTCCATATGGCTACCAATACAAAATTATTTGATGGCATTATCATTTTTTCTCAGGTGGTAACCAGTGGGGGTTTTTCTGCTGCAGCTGAAATTACCGGCCATTCAACTTCCTACATTAGTAAAGAGGTTAATAAACTAGAAGCACGATTGGGAGTGAGGTTGCTTAATCGAACCACTCGTTCGATTAGTTTAACACCCGAAGGAAAATTGTATTTTCAACAATGTCAGCAAATGATTATCGATGCGGAACAAGCATTAGGAGTAATAACTGAAGGCAATGTCGAACCTCGCGGTTTATTAAGAATTAGTTGTCCGGTTGATTTCGGCTTGGGTTATCTACAACCGGTGTTGTCAGAGTTTTTAAAAAGGCACCCCAAGGTAACCCTTGATCTTGATCTTAACGACCGTAAAGTTGATGTAGTACAAGACGGCTTCGATATTGCAATAAGGGCAACCTCACAACTAGAAGAGTCTAGCCTTATTTGTCGAAAAATATACAGCTGTAAAAGTTATGTGGTGGCAACGCCAGAATATCTAAACAAACATGGCAGACCAACAACTCCCGACCAGTTATCGCGCCATGCGTGTATTTGCTACACTAATTTAAAAACGCCGAGTATATGGTCGTTTAAAAGTAGCCAAGGTATTGAAGAACAAATAGACGTACCTCAAGCTATTTTATGTAATAGTGCTCAAATGAAAGTCGCTATGTTACTTGATGGCCATGGAATTTGCCGATTACCAGAATTTACCATGGAAAGTGCGCTTGCAAACAACCAACTCGAAATTTTACTGCCCCAATACCAAGCAACCGACATTGATGTGTATGTTGTTTACCCCAGCCGAAAACATTTATCGCCCAAAGTACGGTTATTGATTGACTTATTAGTAGAGCAACTAGCAAAGCGGTAACTCAAAGATAGCACTGAGCCCGAACGCAATTGCTACATTAAAAACGTTTCGTCAATTGAATGAAACACAGAGGCAGCGTTAATTAGCGAGTTAGCCGTTAATGCATTTACGCCGTAAACTTCGGCACGAACGCCATAATCATTAATCACTTTATTCAGTAATAGGTCAAAATCCCCATCGCCAGATAATAAAATAACGGTATCTACCTGTTGAGCAACTTCCATAATATCGATAGTAATTCCTACGTCCCAATCTCCTTTAGCAGAGCCATCTCGACGTTGAATAAAAGGCTTAAGCTTAACGTTAAAACCAATATGTTTAAGGGCTTTTTGAAACTTATGTTGCGCATCGTCACTGCGCTGAATGGCATAAGCATTAGCCGTAACAATATCACCTTGTTCACTGATACTTTCCCAGAACTTTCGGTAATTAAATTGTCGAGCAAAGGTGTCACGTGTGGTGTAATAAATATTTTGAACATCGACAAAAATAGCAATTTTTTGCAAAGTAACTTCCTTAACAACAACACTGTTAATTTAAAAACCTAAGCATAACAAAATACCTGCCATTACAGAGAAATTAATCCGGTAGTTGTGCGTAATGACACCTTTTTCGAAGGAATTCTTTAATTGCACATAGCGACTATTTTTAAGAATACTGTTAGAATAAGTGTTCCGATAAATTCGAGCGAAACAACATGTTAGCATTGCGTTCATTATTCTATTTACTATTAAAATTACCGGTTAGGCTATTAGTTCGATGTAAAATTGTCCCTGATAGTTCTTTTGAAAAAGCCAACAGTGAAGTGGCTATTAGCAATGACCAACCTACTTTTTATGTGGTTCGTCATCAATCAGCCAGTGATCTATTAACGCTGCAAAAAGCTTGTCAGCAAAAGAACCTGCCCGATCCACTCAGCCAAGTGAATGTTAACGGTCAGATGTTCCCTCGCACCTTTTGTTTAGAAAAACCAAGCTCAATATTTACTAAGTGTCAGCGCAGTAAAACTAAAGCGATTCAACAAGGTGCAGCACTACTTAATTTGCACGCACTTTCTCAAGAGTTAGATGCTCAATTAATTCCTGCCAACCTTATTTGGGGGCGTAAGCCAACAAAAGAAAAACGTAATGCTAGTGTGGGTACTGTACTTGCCGATCAAGAGTCACCTAATTTTTTACGCAAATTTTTTATCGTATTATTTTTAGGTCGCAATACCTTAGTTCGATTTAGCGATCCGTTGTCTTTTCGATACATGGTCGATCAACATGGTAGTGACGAAGCTGCTGCCCATAAACTTATGCGTATCGCACGTTTTCATTTTCATCGTCAAACTATTGCGGCAAAAGGTCCACGCTTAATGCACCGAAAACAAATGTTCACTGCATTATTTGCCAACCCAGCTGTTAGACGTGTCATTAAAGAAGAAGCAAAAAGTAAAGGCGTCAGTGAAGAGCAAGTAAAAAAAGAAGCACTAGCCATGATGAACGAAATTGCTGGTGATTATCGAGACTCCATTGTTCGCTTAGGTGAGCGCATTCTAAACTGGTTATGGAATCGAGTTTATAGTGGTATTAAAGTGCAAAACGCTAAAGTATTACGTGATTTAGCCCAAGAAGGCCACGAAATAATTTATGTACCTTGTCATCGCAGTCATATGGACTATCTGTTACTAACCTATGTTATTTTTCATGAAGGCTTAGTGACACCGCGTATCGCCGCAGGTATTAACTTAAACTTTTGGCCAGCAGGACCAATTTTTAGAAAAGCTGGCGCCTTTTTCATTCGCCGTAGTTTTGGTGGAAACCGTTTATATTCAACGATTTTTCGTGAATATTTAGGATTGTTATTCGAGCGCGGCTACTCGGTTAAATACTATTCAGAAGGTGGCCGCAGCCGTACAGGTCGTTTGTTATCACCTAAAACAGGCATGCTCGCCATGACGATACAGAGTTTACTGCGCGGTATAGATCGACCTTTAACTTTAGTGCCTGTTTATATTGGTTATGAGCACGTGATGGAAGTCGGCACTTATCATAAAGAACTTAGCGGTAGTCAAAAGAAAAATGAATCTATTTTTGGCGTATTTAAAGCGATTAAAAACTTAAGAAACTATGGACATGGTTTTGTTAACTTTGGTGAACCCATTAATATTAACCAGTTTTTAAATAAAGAAGTACCTGAGTGGAAAGAAGATATTGATGAGCTTGATCCTAAAAAACCTAATTGGCTAACCCCGACAGTTAATGTGCTAGCTAATGAGGTAATGACGTCGATCAACGAAGCAACCGCGTTGAATGCTGTTGCCCTTGTTGCTTTAATTCTGCATACCACTGACAACAAAGCGTTATCAAAAGTTGATCTTGAAACCCAGCTTGATTTTTTCTTAATGATGCAACGTAAATCGCCATACAGTAAGCAACTTTCAATACCTGAGGAGACAGGCGAAGCCATATTAGCCCACGTTATTTCTTTAGGTAAGGTTACGGTAAACGACGACAGCTTTGGTGCTATTATTTCTTTGTCAGAGTCTGCCACACTTGAAATGCGTTACTATCGCAACAATATTTTGCATGTTTATATGCTGCCTGCACTTATTTGCCGAATTTTAGAGCGGACCGCCAAAATTAGTAAAGACGAATTAAACGCTCATGTTCAACGGTTAATGGCGTTAATTAAAAACGACTTATTTCTATGGCAAACCCCTGAAATCATTAATCAACAAGTAGAATCTACTTTACAAACACTTGTTGAAGCCAATATCGCCAAAGAAAGTAACGCTGGCTATATTTCGCTTACCGACGACACAGAGTTACTCACTAATATTCGAACTATGGGTGAATGTATTGATGAAACCATGCAACGCTTTGCCATTATTACCTCACTGGTGAATCGTTTAGCGCCTATTGCTAAAGCTGAACTTGAAGAGCAAGTCGTCTCCATCGCCAAGCGTTTATCGGTATTAAACAATATTAATGCGCCTGAATTTATTGATAAAAAGGCGCAAGCCACTTTAATTAATGCGATGAAAACTCATGGTTATTTAGGCGTTGATGATGACGGAAAACTCGTGGCAAATAGCACGTTAGAAAACGTTCGAGCCATAGTCACCACATTGGTAGATATTGAAGTTTTACAAAGTATTGCTCGTTAAAGAGCGATTAGTATGAATTAAGCACGAATGCGTTTTGGCGCACTCGTGCTTTTTTTATAAGGTTTCGATTAAAATGCCAATAAACACCACCAAACCAACAAAGTGATTATTTAAAAACGCCTTGAAACATAACTGACGGTCGCGACCGGCAATTAACATCTGCTGATAACAGAATAAACCGGCTACGGTCACTAAACTTAATTGATATGGCCAACCAAAGGCCAAAATTTCCCCTACCGTTAAAAGTAACGCCAGTGTGGTTAGTTGTAAAAATCCGATGATACGTTTATCGTTGTCACCAAACAAAATAGCTGTAGATTTGATTCCTATTTTAAGGTCATCTTCTCGATCGACCATGGCATACATAGTGTCATAAGCAACCGTCCACAAGACATTAGCACTAAATAACAGCCACGCCACTAACGGAATTCGCCCTTCTACTTCGGCAAATGCCATTATCATCCCCCAACTAAAAGCAGCACCCAATACCACTTGTGGCAGCTGTGTATAACGCTTCATAAATGGGTAAATCATCGCTAGAATCACTGCAATAACAGATAAGCTGATGGTGTACCAACTTAAGGTTGAGACTAGCGCCAGTGCAATACCAATTAAAAAACCAAACAAGTTTATCGCTTGTTGACTAGTCATTGTACCTGACACTAAAGGTCTGTTTTTAGTTCGTTCAACCTGCCCATCGACATGACGATCAGCAAAATCGTTAATCACACAGCCAGCGCTTCGCATAACAACAACGCCTAAACTAAACACAACTAAAATATGAAAATTAGGCCAGCCGTCACATGCAATCCATAACGCCCAATACGTCGGCCATAACAATAAATAAGTACCGATAGGTTTATCTAAGCGGGTAATTTGTTGAATGGCCTGCCACTTCATTGCAATACTACTCATGGATTAACGTTTCCTGTTGATAAGCAAAAGCACCGGGCAGAAATACTTCAGCGACCATTAAAGGTTTTTGATGAATAAAAAATAAAGATCTACGCCCCCACATTAGCGGTGCATTAGCAGTATTAATTGGTAATGTTTTAATAAGCTGACCAACCGTGCTTTGTTGGTCGAACGAGGCAAGCTCTAAATGTTTTCGCTCAAGAGATGGATCGTTAAATAATACTTGCCCTAAAGGCTGAGTACCTAAGGTGGCCAATTGCTTTTCTTCATGGGTCAGTGTTGATAAAGGTATTAAACTACGCGCAAATACTTGTGGAACATCATCACAATATAGCACGACCTCCCGTATTAAAACCTTATCACCAGCCTTGATCACATGGTTCGCCTCAAGAGCATCGCACGGCTCAATTTTTTGTCCCAACACCACCACTCTAAAATCATGACAATGGCGCTTTAGTTTAGCCGTTAACGAGCTAGGCTCTAATAGCCAATGACGTAAGTGTTCTTCTCCTTTAAAATGTGCAGGAGATTGCCACTGACAAACGAGGTTAATAGGGAATAGTAAGTGTTGTTGACTCATAACGTACGACATTTAATATAAAACAGGCACATCATAACAATTACCTTAATGCTATGTATACCCAAGCAAGTTCAAGATAACCGCTTAATAACAATTTACAAGGTTAGACAGACTTCAAAAAATAATTATGGCGATAAATTACAATAAAATTTAAGTTATTTTGCCAAATAGGGTTATTATAAAGAGACTATTATTTGACATTCCATTGAGATCTTCCGTTATGACAAAATCTATCGCCCTCTTTTACATTTTATGGCTTTTTTCCTCAGCATTTAATCAAGTTAAAGCGGCAGAGTATGTTTATTATGGCTTTGAGCCTCAAATCGTCACCAACTACACGGCAGTAAAAAAGAAAATTGGTTACGTACGGTTAACCGTTGAGTTAATGATTGAGGGACCGAATAACTTTGAAGTAGTTGAACACCATGCGCCATTATTACGCGACGCGATTATCGACATTATCGGCAAACAAACCGAAGATAAAATAAAATCGATTAAAGGGCGTGCAGAAATTTTAAAGCAGTGCGAAGATAAAGTGAAAGTCTTACTCACAGAAGAAACAGGCAAGCCATTGGTTAAAAAACTTTTATTTACCCAATGGCTAGATAATTAACCTGAGCTCGGTTTAAGAGATGGTTAACAGTTTGAAAAATAGGTAGATAATTATTTTACTCCACTCTAGCTTGATAGTTTTTCTTAATTCAAGGCAAATTTCGCGTCAATAGCTGGCCTATTGCAAGAAATTTAACGAAGAAGTAAGGAAAAATAGCTGCTAGAGAAATATTTGTTAAGCCGAGCTCAGGTTAATTAGCCGACACTGCTAAGCTTGTTTGGCAAACTTCACATGAAATAGTGCCAACAAACAACCAGATACTAACCCTAACAAATGTGCTGTATTAGCTACATTAACTGGTAGTAAATCGGCAAAACCGAGTATTAACCAAAATAATAAGAAGCCAATAATAGGTTTTGATAACGACAAGCCTTTTTCAGGGGCAAGCCAACCTAGCCACCAAACAAAACCCACTAATGCATACACCACACCTGACAGACCGCCAAATGCCGGACCCGACATTAAAAATTGCCCTAAATTTGACACAATAGCTGAAACAAAAAACAAATTCAGCAAGGTTATTTTACCTAAGTTTTTTTCTATACTTCCTCCTAATTGCCACCACCACATAGTATTAAAAGCGATGTGTATTAGAGAAAAATGAAAAAATGCTGGTCCAATTAACCTTAACGGATCAGTAAAAAGGTTATTTAATGACAATTGTGAATAAAAGTGCAGCTGGTTGAAAATAGTGCGCTCAAAACCTGCAATAGAAAAAGCAAAAACTAGCCAACAAATTGCAAAAATAGACAAAGTTACCACACCAGCATGAGCTAAAAACTGTTGTTTAAATACTGTACTAAAGGCAGGATATTGTTCTTTTACTTCACTGATTTCGCCATGTTGCCACGCAGCTTGTTGGTACTTAGGATGATGAGGTTGCTCAATAAACGCTTCAAACTCTTGTTTCGCCAATAACATTTGGTTGCTATCACAATAAATGGCAAAGCCTTGCGCTTCTTCAACCACTTTAGCGTTAACACCTAGCGACACAATGTAATTAGCAAACAATAAAGCAATATTATGCTGCTTGATATTAACAAGCAGCTCTAAACCTTGGTTTGGCATTAACTTATTGCTCAACTTCTGTTGGGTGTTCTAACTGCCATTGCGTAAATCCACCGTCCAGTGAGTAAACTTCGGTAAAGTCTTGGCTCACTAAAAATTGCGCGGCTTGTTGACTCGAGTGCCCATGGTAACAACAAACGACCACTGGCGCGTCTAAGTCGGCAGCTCTCATGAAATCAGCAATGGTTTCATTCGATAAATGCGTAGCACCTGGAATGTGACCTGCTTGAAACGAGTTTGGATCTCGAATATCAACGATTACATGGTTGCCTTCAGACAAAACTTGATGTAACTCATCTATTGAAAGATGCTTAAAAACTTCTTCACTGGCCGACATACGACTTCCTATACTTGCTTAACTACGATTCTTGGTCCCAGTTTAAAATAACTTTGCCCGACAGACCAGAGCGCATCGCATCAAAACCTTGTTGAAAATCATCAATATTAAATTGATGAGTAATAATGGGGGTTAAATCTAAACCAGATTGAATTAAGCTCGCCATCTTGTACCAAGTTTCAAACATTTCGCGACCATAAATCCCCTTAATGGTTAAGCCTTTAAATATAATTTGGCTCCAATCAATCGCCATATCTTCACCAGGAATACCTAGCATGGCAATTTTTCCACCATTGTTCATATTAGCTAACATGTCTTTAAACGCAGAAGGCACACCAGACATTTCCATGCCGATATCAAAACCTTCGGTCATACCAAGTTCAGTCATTACCTCGCTCAGTTTTTCCTTACTTACATCAACTGCGCGACTTGCACCCATTTTTTTAGCTAAATCTAGTCGATATTCATTAACGTCGGTAATAACGACATGGCGAGCACCAACATGTTTAGCAACAGCTGCTGCCATAATTCCAATAGGGCCAGCACCTGTAATAAGTACATCTTCCCCCACTAAATCGAAAGATAATGCGGTGTGAACTGCATTACCAAAAGGGTCAAAAATTGCCGCTAAATCATCGGTTATTTCATCAGGCAACTTAAAAGCGTTATACGCTGGAATAACTAAATACTCAGCAAAAGAGCCTTCGCGATCAACGCCAACACCTACAGTGTTACGACATAAATGGGTACGACCGCCACGACAGTTTCGACAATGTCCGCAGGTAATATGGCCTTCACCAGAGACTCTATCTCCAAGGGAAAAACCTTTTACCTCTTGACCAATTCCTACCACTTCGCCGGCATATTCATGACCAACAACCATTGGTACTGGTATGGTTTTTTGCGCCCATTCATCCCAATTATAAATGTGGATATCGGTACCACAAATCGCTGTTTTTTTAATTTTAATTAACAAGTCATTGTGACCAAGCGTTGGCTTATCGGTCTCTTGCATCCAAATGCCAACTTCGGCTTTTAGTTTTACTAATGATTTCATTTTAACTCTCAATACCCATGTAAGGGGTTAGCTGACTAGCTGTTACCAATGTTATGACCACGCCAGTCATTAAATAATATTCATTTCTTTACCAATACGGGTGAACGCATTAATGGCTTTATCAAGTTGCTCTTTGGTATGCGCCGCTGAAATTTGTGTGCGAATACGTGCTTGGCCTTTTGGTACCACAGGAAAAGAAAAGCCAATAACATAAATGCCTTCAGCTAATAAACGGCTAGCCATATCACTTGCCACTTTGGCATCTCCAAGCATAACAGGCACAATTGCATGATCAGCACCTGCACAAGTAAAGCCAGCCGCTTCCATATTGTTTCTAAAATAAGCAGCATTATCGGTTAATGTTTGGCGTAATTCGTCGCCTTCGGCTAATAAATCAAGTACTTTAATTGAAGCATTAACGATGGCAGGCGCTAGTGAATTTGAAAATAAATACGGACGTGAGCGCTGACGTAACCACTCTACAACTTCTTTTTTAGCTGAAGTAAACCCGCCTGAAGCGCCGCCCATAGCCTTACCTAAAGTACCAGTGATAATGTCAACTCGCCCCATAACATCACAAAATTCATGGCTACCTCGCCCTTGTTTACCAACAAAACCAACGGCATGTGAATCATCAACCATTACCATCGCATTGTATTTATCGGCTAGGTCACAAACAGCTTTTAGATTAGCAATCACACCATCCATTGAAAAAACACCGTCAGTGGCAATTAATTTAAAGCGCGCACCAGCTTCGTCTGCCGCAATTAATTGTTTTTCTAGATCCGCAGCGTCGTTATTGGCATAACGAAAACGTTTCGCTTTACATAGACGTACACCATCAATAATTGAAGCGTGATTTAACGAATCACTAATGATGGCATCGTCTGCGCCAAGCAGTGTTTCAAATAAACCAGCATTAGCATCAAAACAAGAAGAATATAAAATGGTATCTTCCATACCCAAAAATTGGCTTAACTTATTTTCTAATGTTTTGTGAATATCTTGCGTACCACAAATAAAACGCACAGACGCCATACCAAAACCATGTTCGTCTAGTCCAGCTTTTGCCGCAGCAATAAGGTCAGGGTGATTTGCTAGTCCTAAATAATTATTTGCACAAAAGTTAAGAACTTGCTCTCCAGAACTTACTGCTATATTAGCTTGTTGTGCTGTTGTAATAACGCGCTCAGCTTTGTATAAGCCGTCGGCTTTCACTTGATCAATTTCAGTTTGAATATGGGTATAAAAATTCGATGACATAAGAGCCTCAACAATTGTATGGGTGCTTTAAAAGACGTTCCTTTTTAGAATCATCTCAAGTATAGAGCCTAGTGGCTAAAATTGGCGTTATTGTACGCCATTTTTTTTATCGGTACACGCCGTTGCAGACTAAGAAATGAAATAGCAGATGAAAATATTCATAAATAGGAAGAAAGTGTAAATATTCAAGAACAATACTGGTAATAGAGTTAGTTTTTATTTGACTAAAATGCTGTTAAATCAAGGTTCAAGGGTTGTTTTTAACCAAGCACTGATATCGTCCAACAAATAAGTATTTCGACGAAGTAAATTATAGTCGTAACCGTCATTTTTGAATATTTGAAATGTAGATTGGTCAGAGCCATTCCATTCAAATAGCTCTTTCGCAGTTTGCAATGTTTCAACATGACGACTCGAACTAATAAAGTAACTCGGGATGTCTATCAAATTTTTATAACGCTCTTTTCCACTGTAAGTCATTTTGGGCGTAATAAAGACCATTGACGATAAACGCATTTTTTCAGCTAGTGCGATGGCATAAACAGATGAACACCCCACAGCAACGACTGAAATTCCTAGCTGTTTATTAACTTTAGTGCGCAAGTAATTAAATGCCGTTAATACATCTATTTCCCAGTAAGAGGTTAAAGCGGCAACATCATTTTGATAAGAAATTATATCTTTTGCTTTTTTCTTTATATCCTCATGAGAATAAACTTCAGAACGACTTTCACCAAAGCCTCTCAGATCGAGTGCTAAGGTATGTATCCCTTTATTGGTTAATTTGTCTGCTAAGTTGGTATAACGGTTACTCGTTTCTTCACAGCCATGTAAGAGTAAAACCCCTGTATTGTTGTTTTCACCAGCGTAATAATTGGCACCAAGTTGAAAATCATCAGGTGTGGTAATTTTTACCGACTGTGCAGTGTTATCAGTTAACTTACCTTTGGTTGTTTCAGTCGCTGTTTGAGGATAAGCCATTGCACTTTGACAGAGTAAATAAGCAATAGCGGCCAGCAGGTTCGTTTTTTTAGCAGCAAGAAATTTATTCAAGGTTATCCTCTTTTCATAAAAAGCTCTTTGCACTGTTATGTACAACAAGCAGATGTTGATTATTATAGAGTAATTAAGGTGGCTATGTTTTTGTTTTATCATTTAGCTTAAACTAGCGTCAAACATTACTGTCGATAAGTAAAAATAATGTCACTACTTGATCCCTCAGAGCAAACTTTTTATGCTAAAAATTTTCAAGATTTAGATGTATCTGATCAAACACTAACAGCGATTGAATTTGAAGAATGCACTTTTAATGAATGCAACTTCAGTAATGCCGTTTTTAAACAATGTAAGTTTATCGACTGCCACTTTATCAAGTGTAATTTAAGTTTAGTTAACATTGCTTATAGTCAATTTAATGAAGTACTTTTCAGCCATTGCAAAATAATTGGCATCGATTGGACCAAAGCCAGCTGGCCAAATTTAATGCTTTTTTCGCCCATTAAATTTAGCCAATGTATTATTAATGACTGTGCTTTTTTTGGATTAGAACTTAAAGAGCTGGTCATTGAGTCGTGTAAAGCTCACGAAGTAGATTTTAGAGAAGGTGACTTTAGCCAAAGTGATTTCAGCCTCAGCGATTTTACTAACAGCCTATTTAGTAAAACTAATTTAACAAAAGTTAACTTTACTGATGCAAGTAACTATCAGATTGATATTTACACAAACACCATCACCGAAGCAAAGTTTAGTCGCTACGAAGCCGTTGCCTTACTCGAAGGTTTGAACATTGAATTAATCGATTAACTGATTAATCCTCTGCTTCTTCTTCAAAAATTGCCTCTATGGGTAAGCAAAATAATCGCGAAATTTTAAAAGCTGTTGGCAAACTCGGATCGAACTTGCCTTTTTCTATCGCGTTAATCGTTTGCCTCGACACTTCAAGCTTATTGGCAAGATCTGCCTGAGTCCAGTCTCGTTCTGCACGTAATACTTTTAAGCGATTTTTCATCGATATTTAATCCTACCACCAATAATACCGACCATATAAGACAAGGCCATTAACATAATCAATGACGATTGCTCTAAGGTGTTGATTATGCCAGCTTTACTCAAAATCGAAAAGCTTGAAAAACTGATAATAGTAACTCCTACCGATAAAGCCAAAGCATCTAGTTGAATTTTTCTTTCTAAGTCATCCAGCGCTTTTAAAAATTTCCGATACGAAAATACCATATAAATCCCGATAATAGCATGTAGAAAAAATACCGTGATAACCGCAGGCGTTGTAAACCATGGATACGCTGAACAAAAATCTGAAATCAGTAAGCTAATTACCCACACAAGGGCAATTAAGTTAACTCGATTAGCATTTTTTATATCTCTTGCTGGCAAGCCTTTGCAAAGAATTGCGTCTATTATTTTACTCATAAGTTTAGTTCCTTTGTCTTTATGTAAAGTGAGCTTGACTTAAATATAAAAACAACCCCCAACAAAGTCAAGCATACTTTACATAAAGTTTAATTAGCTTAACTTGCGATTAAATAAACACTCAAGAGAAATTCTGCTAATATAAAAAGTAATTACCTGATTACCATTACAATTTTAGGTTTAATAATGACTGAAGAACTGCCTATTACCATAAAAGCGAGTGAAGAATTATATAACCAATTCAGCTCGCTGCGTAGTATTGCCAACAAATTGGAAGCTCAATTGAATTTTCAAACATTAGCGGCTGCTTGGTATGGTGATGAAGAGAATATTCTATTAGTCAGCCTATATTTGCAGTCCCCCGAAGATTTTGCCTTCGAACAATCACAGGATCACAGCGGCGAACTTCACTACTTTGCTGATGATGTTTTTTGTTTACACCAAGAAAAAGACAAGCAGTTAACTTGCTATATTGCCATTACTGATGCAGAGCTAGCACTACTGAGCCAACAAGATAAAATTCTTGCCGGCTACTTACAAAAAAAAGTATTAAAAGTTATTAACTTAATTGCCACTAAGCTGTCTTTACAAACCATTTAACACGCTCTGATCAAGGCTTAAAATCCGAGTTTATCGCGTAACCCGTAGTACCATGCGCCCATAATTACCGCAGGAACTTTAAACATTCTTCCACCAGGAAAATTGTGATGTGGTAATTGAGCAAACACATCAAAACGACTATGTTCGCCATGAATAGATTCGGCTAATAACTTACCCGCCAAGTGAGAAGTGTTCACCCCATGACCGCTATATCCCTGGGCATAATAAATATTATTACCCATACGACCCAATTGCGGCAAACGACTTAACGTTAATAGAAAATCGCCGCCCCAAGCGTAATCGATTTTATAATCTTTCATCGCCGGAAATATTTTATCCATATGCGGTTTTAAAAATCGTTTGATACTGGCCGGATCGCCACCACCATAAGTTACACCACCACCAAAGAGTAAGCGGTTGTCAGCAGTTACCCGATAATAATCTAACTTATAATTCATATCTTCCACACAATACTGTGAAGGAATTAATGATTTAGCCAATGCCTCTGGTAACACTTCTGTGGTAACTATTTGCGTGCCACAAGGCATAGACTTTTTAGAAAGCTCTGGCGAAAGTCCGCCCATATAAGCATTACCGGCAAGCACGAGTGTTTTTGCTGTTACCTGCCCTTTTGCTGTTTTAACAATAACTGACTCTGTTAAACCTTCTTTAACTTCATCAATTTTTATTACCTTTGACTGTTCATATATTTTACCGCCAATTGAACATAAAGCAGCGGCTTCACCTAGTGCAAGTTTTAAAGGGTGAATATGCCCGCAATGCTTATCGACTAACCCTCCAACATAAGCATCGGTGTTAACAACGTCTGAGATATTACTAGCTGTCACCATCTCAAGTTTATTATTGCCGTATCTTTGCCATAATGCTTGTTTTTGCTCTAAACCTTTCATTTGCTTATCGGTAAATGCAGCAAAAAATCCACCTTGTTTATAATCGCAATCAATATCGTAGCGCTTGATCAAGTCACGAATACAATCTGCCCCCTCAAACGCCATATCTCCCATAGCTTGCGCTGTAACTTGCCCATAATGTTTTTCAATATGATCTATATCGCGACTAAAGCTATTCACTAGCTGGCCACCATTTCGACCTGATGCACCAAAACCAATTTTTGCCGCTTCCAATAACACCACTTGATAGCCTTTTTCCTGTAAAGCGATGGCGGTAGATAAGCCGCTATAACCTCCTCCAACCACGCAAACATCAGCGGTAATTTCTTCTTTAAGTTCAGGATAATCGACCGCTCTATTTGAAGAGGCTGCATAGTATGAATCTGGATATGAGGTCATTTTTTTTACTCCGCTATGGACACTATAATTAAATACAAGTGTTCTTTATATCAAACACCCGAAAGCAGTCTATGGCAAAAAGCGCCAATAATAAAGCAAAAACAGTAGATTGTTTTAATTTCCCCTATTGCAAGTGTAAAATATATTGAATTATCGGTAAGGGTTAGGTAGTTTAGTGCCAAGCAATAAATTAGGACGTGACCATGACAAACTATACCCTTGCCTATTGGCAACAAAAAGCACAATCATTAACCATTGAAGGCCGAGCATTTATAAATGGCCAATATATTAATGCTGATGATTCACAAACCTTTGAATGCAAAAGCCCTGTGGATGGTCGTCATTTAGCAAATATTGCCTTATGCCAAAGTGCTGATGCAAACAAAGCAGTTAATGCCGCAAGAGCAGCATTTGAGTTAGGCACTTGGTCGAAAGCAGCCCCTGCTAAGCGTAAATCTATCTTATTAAAGCTAGCTGATTTAATCGAAGCACATGCCGAAGAATTAGCATTGTTAGAAACCTTAGACATGGGTAAACCAATTAACGACTCCCTTAATGTTGATATTTCAGGTACTTTACGATCAATCCGCTGGAGCGCAGAAGCTGTCGATAAAATTTATGACGAAGTTGCACCTACACCTGAGGGACAGCTAGGATTAATTACACGAGAAGCTGTTGGTGTGGTTGCCGCAATAGTTCCTTGGAACTTCCCGCTAGTAATGGCTAGTTGGAAGCTAGGCCCTGCACTAGCCGCAGGTAACAGTGTTATCTTAAAACCTTCAGAAAAATCGCCGCTTACCGCAATTAAACTTGCAGCACTTGCCAAAGAAGCGGGTATTCCTGATGGTGTATTAAATGTGCTACCAGGTTTTGGTCACGATGTTGGTAAAGCTTTAGCCTTACATAATGATGTTGATACGTTGGTTTTTACTGGCTCAACGGGCGTAGCGAAGCAATTATTCATTTATGCCGGACAATCCAATATGAAGCGTGTTTGGGTAGAAGCTGGCGGTAAAAGCCCAAACATCGTCTTTGCCGATGCCCCGAATTTAGATAAAGCGGCGCAAGCTGCCGCCGGTGCTATTTGCTTCAACCAAGGAGAAGTATGTACTGCAGGTTCAAGGCTTTTAGTTGAAGCAAGTATTAAAGACGAGTTTGTCGAAAAAGTCGCCCAAGCAATGAAAGCATGGCAACCTGGCAACCCATTAGATCCTAAGACCAATGTGGGTGCTATTGTTGATCAAACACAATACGAACGAGTATTAAGCTACATTGATAAAGGCCAGAACGAGGGCGCCACACTTAGTCATGGCGGAGCTAAAGCTGAACCTGTTGCCAAGGGCACTTACATTCAACCTACCATGTTTAACAATGTTAAAAATTCTATGGCAATTGCTGCCGATGAAATATTTGGCCCCGTTCTTTGTGTTATTCCTTTTAACACCATGGAAGAAGCGATAGAAATTGCTAATGACACACCTTATGGCTTAGCCGCAGGTATTTGGACCACCAATCTTTCTAAAGCTCATAAAATGGCAAAGGCGGTTCGAGCGGGCTCTGTTTGGGTAAACCAATGGGACGGTGGAGATATGACAGCGCCATTTGGCGGATTTAAACAGTCTGGTAATGGCAGAGATAAATCACTCCATGCCTTTAATAAATATACTGAACTGAAAGCGACTTGGATCAAATTATAAAAAAGTGACCTCTCCAAAGGCATATTAAGTTACAAATTTATCAATCTTAGCAACTCACGTTCAGCCTTGGTTTAGCGTGAGTTTCTTTTTTTGTAAATAAAATTTAACAAAAAACGTCTATTTTTTACGCTCAGCGAGTGAAATTACGCACACCTACAAAACAAACCTATCCACCTGAAAATTAACAATATTAATTAAATCTTAGCCACTAAAAAGTAATTAAATTTACTATATTTCAAACATTTGGTGAATAAATTTTACACATTTACACTTTATTGTTTGATTTATTTTACACTGTGTGTATTATCAAATACAGACTAACAAGCTAATCGTCATGTCAGAGTGATGAATTAAAAATAAAAAATAAAATGTTTTTAAACATTACGTCGTTTTGCTTTTCATGCTCGCTTTAAAAAGCTCAACTCGTTTTAACCTTAATGGGGAAAAGAACCAATGAATTATCGTAAATCACTACTCGCACTTAGCGTTATCTCTGTCATAGGAGGATCTTCAGCTATTGCAGCCGAAGAAGCCGATACAGAGAAAAAAGCTAAAAACGATTATGAAGTTATCGTTGTTACACAAAAGCGTGTACAAACCCTAAAAGAAGTCCCCGTTTCGGTAAGTGCTTATGGCGAAGATTTTCTTAATGATTTTAACGTCACTAATGCGGTTGATTTAACCAAGTACACACCGGGGTTAAATGGTGGTAGTGAAAACGATAGTTACATTGACAGTATTGGCATTCGCGGTATTGTTACCTCAGATTACGGTATTGGCGGCGATGCATCGATTGGTTTATACCTTGATGGTGTGTACCAAGGCAGAAGCGGCGGAGCATTATCAAGTTTTTATGATATGTCTCGGGTAGAGGTTACCAAGGGCCCACAAGGGACATTATTTGGTAGAAATGCTGCTTCAGGTGCAATCAGTATGTACACCAATGAAGCCATTGATGCCACTGAAGGTAGCGTTGAGTTTGGTGTTGGCAGTGACAGCATGTACGACTTTACCGGGGTATTTAATACTACAGTAAATGACGATGCTTATATTCGCTTTGCGGCTTATCACCAGTCTCAAGATAGTTATATTAATAACTCTGAAGGCGGCACACTTCGCGATAAATCGGTTAGTGCCTTGCGTGTTAACTTTACTTACGAGGGGTGGACTGATAGCCAACTTAAAGTGAGTTTAAATTATGAAGACCGAGATCAAGACGGTGGTATTTATCGCTCGATTTGGGAAGAAAGTGATAAGCGCACCGTTTCATCAGATTTAGGTAAAGATGGGCAAGATATTGCTGAAGTTTTTGCCGCTACCGTAGATTTTACGCACGACTTTGATGGCGTTACCTTTCTTTCGCAAACGGCGATGAAAAACAATACTTGGAACTATTTAGAGGATTACGACGGTACAGCGATGGCGCTAGGTAATTACGCTCAAAATGATGACAACGAATACCTCAGCCAAGAATTTCGAATTACCTCTAATAACGACTCTGATATTTTTTGGTTTATCGGCGTAAGTGCTTATCAAGAAAAAGTCAGTTCATACTTTTACAATGGCTACGATGACGATGCTTTTTGTGCCCAACTACCTAATTTAGAAGAATGGGATCAGCCCATGGCTTCTCATACTAGCCAACCAGATAACTACTACGCTGATTGTCATGAATTTATGGTAGACGGTTGGTATGGTTTAGACCCTATCGCCGATGCTGCGGAAATAGATCAACTTGTTGCAGACGGTGAAATTCCAGGACCAGGTGATGGTGTTAACGGCGTACGAGAAGAAATATATGCTCGTGGCACTAACTCAGGTTACGGCATTTACGGTGACGTAACTTGGTCAATGACCAGCAAAACAGACTTAACTGTCGGTGGTCGTTTTTCTTATGACAATAAAGAATTTGGTTTGAATTTACCTGAGCCTGACGGCTGGTTAGGCCACTATTGGTTAGTTGGCGGTCACACAGGCGGGCAATGGATAGATCAAGAGCAAGATTGGTCTGAGTTTACTCCTCGAATCGCCTTAAACCACCGACTTACTGACGATATAAACGTGTATGCTAACTACTCTCGTGGTTATAAAGCTGGTGGTTTTAATACTTTCGCTTTCAATATTAACTACCAAGATTGGACAGGTTGGAGTGATGCTGACGATTGGTATGATTACACACCAGATGGCGTGATTGACGAAACCGATGTTAGTTTTTGGGGTGATGAATTTTATGGTGGCGAAATGCCAGCAGGCACCACGTTAGCAAGTTACGACCCCGAAATTGTTGATAGCTATGAAATTGGTATGAAAGGTGATTTTTACGATAACACAGTAAAAGTTAATGTCGGTCTTTATTACTACGACTACCAAGACTTCCAAGGACTTTTCGCTGCTAATGGCGGTAGTGTCATCAAAAACATTGGTCAAGCTGCAGGTCAAGGTATTGAATTTGATATTACTTACCTACCGACAGAAAATTTAAGATTATTCCTAGCTTCAGCCGTACAAGACTCTGAAGTAAAGGAAGGTTTAGACTTAGATGGCTCATCACTGGTTGGGCAAAAGTTGGCTGCTCCTGATGTTACTATTAGTTTTGTTGGTAGCTATTATTGGTACCTAGACAATGACATCGACTTATCAATGCAAGTATCTTATAACTGGCAAACGGAAACTTTTGGCGATGAATTTATGGGCGGTAATGATATTTTTGCTCAACCCTCATACGGTTTACTGGGAGCGCAGTTTAGTGCGAGCAGTATGTCTTGGTCATTATCCGCTTACATCAACAATATTACCGATGAAGAGTATTTTGATACTGGTTTAGATGACACCGGAGTTAATAACTTTGGTATTGGTCGTGGAATTAATGGCGGTGTGAAAGTTAAATATTCTTTCTAGATACTACATATCTCTAATGAATAAAGGCGAGTAGTTGCTAATTACTCGCCTTTTTAATCACCACCACTTACTCAAAACCTATCTTAACCTGAACTCGATTTAAGAGAGGGTTAACAGTTTGAAAAATAAGTAAATAATTATTTTACTCCGCTCTAGCTTGATAGTTTTTCTTAATTCAAGGCAAATTTCGCGTCAATAGCTGCCCTATTGCAGAAATTTAACGAAGAAGTAAGGAAAAATAGCTGCTAGAGAAATATTTGTTAAGCCTAGCTCAGGTTATCTTAGTAAATCAGCGCTTTGCACTTGTTAAGTCAATTTAAATCGCGTTACAGAGTTACTCAATGCGGTCGCTAAGTGCATGGTCGATTCAGCTAATTGGCTGTTTTCATGAGAGACATCATGGTTCTCTTTAGTTTGATCTGACATCATAGTTAAATTTTGGCTTAAATCGTCTGCCACTTGGCTTTGCTCTTCTGTCGCTGTTGCTGTTTGTGCAGCAACATCAGATACTCGATTCGACGCATCATGAATTTTCTCTAGCGCTTCTAATGTTTTTTCCGATAACTCAACACTGACTTGCGTTGCTGCATTACCTTTGTTAATTGCAGTCACGGCTTGTTCTACTCCTTGCTTCAACGCTTCGATCATCAGTTGAATATTTTCTGTAGACTGTTGTGTTTTACTAGCTAAATTTCTAACCTCATCGGCAACTACTGCAAAGCCCCGTCCCTGCTCGCCTGCTCTGGCGGCCTCAATAGCAGCATTCAATGCTAATAAGTTGGTCTGTTCTGCAATCCCTCTGATCACATCGAGTACAGAAGCAATATCTTGAGAGTTATCTGACAATGCTGAAATCACCGTTGTCGCTTCTTCAACTGCAACTGATAAGCCTTTTATTTCAGCAACCGCTTCTTTAGTAATTTCACTGCCTTCTTGAGATAAACGATTGACTTCTAAAGTATCCGTTGAGGTTAATTGGGCGTTTTTAGCGACCTCAGCGATAGCATAAGACATTTCATTAACCGCTGTGACGATCATTTCAACTGACTCTAACTGCTTCTCACTAGTGTGACTGATATTTTTAGCACCACCGTCTAATTGATCCACGCCTTCAATCACTTTCGAAGATTGCTCAACAATAGATTTGATTAAAATAGCTAAACTATCAACAAATTCGTCAAAGTCATTCGCTACTGTGCCAATTTCATCTTTTCTACTACTTTTTATTCTGCGCGTTAAATCACCGTCGCCATTATTTAACGCTTTCAGTTTTGACGATAAATCGTCTAATGCATCTGCCATCGCTTTTGGTGCTGCATAACCGGTAACAAGCGTAAGTAGCACTACAATAGTACTAATGATAAAGAGAAACGTTTGTTGATTATCAACCGATGAAATAGTTTCTTTACTGACTAAAAGACTTTTTTTGTCTGCTTCTTCACCTGCTAAGTTATAAAACTCTCTTAGTTGATCAAAGCGTAAATTTGCTTCTCCTTCACTATAGGCGATTGCCTCATTTACTTGGTTGTTATTGACTAAAGCAAACACTTGCTCAGATGCTTGTTGCCAAATTTTAAAGCTTGCTTCAAATTTAGATAACTTAGTAATAATATCAGGGTATTGAGACAGCAACTGCTTGTATTGATTCATTCGATCAAAAGCTTGTTTTGCATTTTCTTGATACGCTTGATAAAGATCACTGGCTTGTTGGCTATTCGGTGGAGCAGCAAGCATTTTTAATTCAGCAACTTTAGCTTGATAGAGATCTCTGTCGGCATTAATCACCGCCGAAATCGCTGGATTAAAATTACTGCCAAATCGGATTAAACTTTTTTCTGTCATTGAAACCAAACTAAAGTTCATAACCACTAACACAATAAAAAATACTGCTAAGCTACTAAAAATAAGCGTGTAACGAACTCGTATTAAATTAATATTCATCTTGCTACCTTGTTTTATTTAAATTCCCTGCGGGGTTGTAACTCGGTTTTAAAAGAACAAAATTCCCTTTGATATCTCACTAGAAATATTGAACTCTTGTTTTAACTTTTGTTGCCAAGCCAACGATATTTTTTTAATCTCTCCCGATTGCGTTAACTGCTCAAATGCATCTTGCCACAGCTTAACAGTGTGGGTTGGTGTTGCTTTTGACATAACGATATAAACCGCTGACTGACGCAAGGTATAAACAGGCTTAAATAAAGTAAAATCAATGCCCATTTCATGACTAAAATAAGCTAACCCTTGCTCTTCGTACACAATGACAGGTACTCTCCCCATCAGTAAACGCAATATATTTTGATTATGCTGAGTAACTGAATGTAAATTGGTAAAGTTTTGACTCTGCAGCCATTCTTCTCTTACATCCCCTCTTACTAAGCCAATTGAATATAAATTTTCTAAATCACGTAAGTTATTTATTGTTATATCGTTAGACTCTAATGCGTACACTTGCCACTTTTTCGACATTACCTGACCGATCCAATGATAATTTTCTTCGCGCGGTACTGTTTTCGACAAGCTGAAAAACAACACATTTGGCGTTTCTTTTACCATTTCTAATGCTCTTGCTTCAGGTAAAAAAATTACTTTTGAACGGTTACCTACTTTTTTTTGCAACAAGTTAACAATATCGACCACATAACCTTCTGCTGCACCTGCACCATTAATGTAATTAGCTGGCGGTTCATTGACCGTAAACACCTGCACATCTTGTGCAATAGCAACTTCTAACAATAAAATTAACGTCGTTAAAAATATAATTAGTTTCAATATCAATCTCCCTGAACGATATGCTTATTCCCACTTATTTGTTGTATACCAGTAAGGTTAGTCTAATTAAAATTAATCGCAAAAATTACCCGCCAGATTAGGAGTTATTAAGAAGAGGTAAATGAGTTTGGTTACAAACTTTTACGTAATGGGTACAGTAAGAAACACGAAGAGATTTTAAGATAGATTCACTGCTCAACGAAGAGGTTGAAAAGTATTTTTTGTTATATCTCCCTGATTAAACGGCTCAGCAATTATTTTAGCTGAGCTTTTTTTTGTTTAAATTTTAACGAAAAATTTTTTGTTAATTTATAAAAAGCTGCCATCGTCCATTAATTAAAAATTAGCGGGTGTGGTCGCACTGACAATTTTACATACTTCATCAAACGGATTTCTAAAGCGATGGGGTTTATTGTTATCGAAATAATAACTGTCATTGGCTTTTAAGATATAAACATCACTACCAACAGTTAATTCTATTTGCCCTTCAATAATATAACCGCCCTCTTCGGCATCATTTTGCAACATTTCTGTACCAGTGTCGGCATTAGGCGGATATGTTTCAACTAAAAATGTCATTTGGCGACGCGGGAAAGATTTACCCACTAAATTCATTTGAACATCGCCAGCACCAATGTCCATTAATTCGTCTTGGGTATAAACCACTTGCTTGTTTTGTTCGCTGTTATAGTCTTCATTAAAAAACTCAACCAAAGAAATTGGAATACCATTCAAGACCTTTTTCAACGAACTAATTGAAGGGCTAACGCTATTTTTTTCTATCATAGAAATGGTGCTATTGGTTACACCAGCGCGTTTTGCCAACTCGCGTTGTGAAATATTTCTCAGCGTTCTTATTGCTTTTAATCTTGCGCCTACGTCCACTTGAATTTCCCCGATAATTAACCATTAACGCCATTTTTCAGTGCGTTAACATTATTAACAAGATTATATATCAATTGCTTGGCATAAGTCATTGTTTGAGTTAGTATCGTTCGATATACTTTACACTGATTATTATAATTTACATTTTATCAATCGTATATCTCGCTTTTTTACTGAGCAATTAACACCTTCTGAGGGTAAGAATAATGACAGCCATTCATAATGATAATTATCCCGCATCTTATTACTTTGCCTCTTTGAATAACTCAAACAGTTACCCAAGTTTACAGGGATCTTTAAGTGTTGATATCTGTATTGTAGGGGGCGGTTTTACAGGGGTAGCGAGTGCTGTTGAATTAGCTGAGCGTGGTTATAAGGTTGTTTTATTAGAGCAACATAAAATTGGTTGGGGTGCTTCAGGCAGAAACGGCGGGCAAATAATTAGAGGGATAGGCCATGACCTTAACGGCTTTAAACAAACAATTGGCCAAGAAGGGATTAACGCGATAACACAATTAGGTAGAACCGCCAATAATATTGTCATTGATCGTATTAATAAATATAAAATTTCCTGCGATCTTACTATGGGGTATTGCGATTTAGCGACGCGTTCAAAGCATCTAAAATCGTTAGAAGAAGATTATGAAATTTTATCGGCTAGCGATTACCCCCATCAAATAACCCTGCTAGACAGCCATGAGTTAAAAAATAAAGTCATTGGTTCTGAAAACTTCATTGGTGGCATGGAAGACAAAGGAAGTGGTCACTTACACCCACTAAATTTATGTACAGGAGAAGCCAAAGCTGCGGCTAACTTGGGTGTACAAATATTTGAGAATTCAAGCGTTGAAGAAATTATTCAAGGCGACATACTCACGATTAAAACAGCTGGTGGACAAATTTTAGCGAAAAACCTTATCCTCGCCGGGAACGCTTACTTAGGTAACTTAATGCCTAAAATATCAAATAAAATATTACCCGCAGGTAGCTACATTATTGCTACAGAACCGCTAGAAGAGGCTGTTTATCAACAATTATTACCCGGTAACCATGCGGTTTGTGATTTAAAAATCGATCTAGACTACTTCCGACTTTCAGCTGATAAGCGTTTGTTATTTGGCGGCATGTGCAACTACTCAGGACGCGACCCTAAAAGTATAGAAGCAGCACTCAAACCTAAAATGCTTAATGTATTTCCACAATTGCAAGGTATAAACATTGATTACCAATGGGGCGGCATGATTGGCATAGGCGCGAATCGATTACCGCAAATAGGCCGTTTAGCCAGTAATGTTTACTATGCTCAAGCCTATTCTGGTCATGGCGTTAATATCACCCATGTTGCTGCACAATTACTTGCACAAGCCATTGATGGCCCATCAGAAGGTTTTGATACATTTGCCAAAGTAAAACATCTTACATTTCCCGGCGGTAAACATTTACGTTCACCACTACTGGCTTTAGGCATGATGTATCACAAAATGATCGACAAGTTTTAACAAATAAACCAACTAACAAAAACAATTAACCATGGCGAGAACTCTATGAAACTATGTAAAACCATTATTGTTACTGTACTGTTCATGATGACAACGGCGGTATTCGCCCAAACCTCTGCAACTAGCGATGCTGATCTACTGCTATTTAACGGCAAAATTTATACGGTAGATAACACGCAACTTTGGGTAGAAGCCGTTGCGGTAAAAAACGGTGATATTGTCTTTACTGGTAGTTTAACCGACGCTCAAAAATGGGTTGGCAAAGAGACTAAAAAACAAGACTTAAACGGTAAAATGATGTTGCCCGGTTTTATCGACTCACATGCTCACCCTGTTATGGGAGGGGCTTATATTCGTAGCCTTTCTTTAGACAGCTTTGCGGGTCCTGAACATTGGAACAAACAAATTAAAGAATATGCACAGCAAAACCCTGATGCCAAAGTGCTTTTTGGTTATGGCTTTTTAGCGAGTGCATTTGGCCCTCAAGGTCCTACGAGCAAAATGATCGACAAAGTCGTATCAGATCGCCCTGTCTTTATTATGGATGAAGGCTTTCATGGGGCTTGGGCAAATACCAAAGCGATGCAGTTATTAGGCATTAATAAAGAGACACCAGATCCTGTTCCTGATTTTAGTTACTACAAACGTGATAAACAGGGTAATCCAACGGGCTATTTACTTGAAGCAACGGCAATGGACGGCATTGAAAAGCTCGATATTATCAATGTTAACAGTGTCGCTCTTGGTACCGCTGACGTGATTAAAATAATGAACAGCTATGGCATAACCGCAGTTTTTGATGCAGGCGCGTCAGATGTTGAATCGCTGCAAATGAAAGTGTTAGAAAAAGTAGATAGCCGTGGTGAAATGACCGTAAGAATGGTTGGTTCGCATATGATTGGTCATGCTGACAAAGCCGCTGGGGCAATTGACATTATTACTAATAAACGCAAAACCAGTAAACACGATATGTACCACATCAATACATTAAAAATAATGAATGATGGCACTATTGAAGGCAAAACTGCCGGTATGTTTGAAGACTACCAAGGCGAACCAGGCAATAAAGGTGTTACCGTATTCAGCCAAGCACAAATGAATACTTTGATCGCACAAGCAAGTAATGAAAATATTGATGTCCATATTCATGCATTAGGTGAACGTGCCATATCAGAAACCTTAAATGCCATTGAATTAGTCCGCAATGACCCGACGCAAAATAACAGCACTAGTCGCTTTGCTATTTGTCATATTCAAGTAATGACAGATAATGATATTAAACGCTTTGCGCGCTTAAATGTAATCGCCCAAAGTACGCCTTTATGGGCATCTTATGATGAATTTGGTAAAGAATTCGTTAGTGAAGATCAGTTTAACCGCTATTTTCGTTTCAATAGTTTGAACCATGCAGGCGTTAAATTATCATTTGGCAGTGACTTCCCTGCTTCAGGTGCAGGTTCGTTAGGCATGTCGCCAATTTTCAATATGGAAATAGGCCACACCCGCCAAACACCAGAACAAGCAAATGCACCGATCCAACCAGGAAAACATGAACGTTTAGATATTGCGTCGTTAATTAAAGGCTACACCTTGGGCGGCGCTTATCAAATTCATATGGATGAAAAAATTGGCTCTATTGAAGTGGGGAAAAAAGCTGATTTTGTTATTCTAGACAAAAACTTATTTGAAGTAGACCAGTATGATATCCATAACGTGAAAGTTGTTGAAACCATACTTGGCGGTAAATCTGTTTATTCACAATAATATACTCGCACTAGGTGCGCACTAACAACATCAACCTCACTAAAGCTAATGCTGTATTGCATTGGCTTTATTAACGCTATGATTAAAGTTAATGCGCTTTGTTCTGTACTGCTAGATTCTTGTTGGGTTTACGTTGAAGCCATAAGTACCCCCCAGAGATAATAAAAAAGCAGGGAAGTAAACAAATAAACAGCCACAATACTCTAACTGGCCAACCGATAAACTCTCCGATATGAAATTTATATTTAAAATGCCAAACCTTTGTCGCCATAGATGCTTTACTGGCATCATAAGCATGCAGTAATTGTCCGGTATAAGGGTTTGCCCAACTCCAGCTATAGCCATGAGTTTCGTTAGGCATTTTAATACGTAAAGCTAACGGGCTTTCACTATTTTGTGGTGGATATACTCGAAAAACTTGTCCAGTTGGTAGTGCAGCGCTTGCTGTTTCATAAGCTTTATCTAATTGAAGCGTTTTGCTTGTCTTTAACACTGGCGGTTTAAAGTCATGCTGCTCTACTTCACTAAAACTGAACCATTGTACTACCTGTTTAGTGGCATCTTGCCAAAAAAAGCCAATGCCTGAAAATGCTATAAGCAGCAGAGGTAAGCCAAAAAGTAAACCTAAAGTGCCATGTAACTGAGTTATACGTATTTTGTTTTTTGCCTGCCATCTCACTTTAAGACGTTTAATTCTATGCTTAGGCCTTAACCATAAAATTGTCCCGACCAGCACTTCAATAATTAAAATGAGACTCGCAATTGCTACCCATAACTGCATTGGCTTCTCGTCACGTTCATCAGTATAAATTAACCAACGATGCCAAGACATAATAAAGCCGTAGAATGTATCCGTGTATTGATAGCTGAGTATAATTTCTCCAGTGTAAGGGTTAACACTGAGATAATTAGTATTAACCAACCTGACTTGCCAAGGTAGCAAGCGATCGTCTTCTTGTTGAATAAATTGTATTTTTTCGTCGGTTTGTTGCTCAATTTTTGCAATAAGTTCAGCTAAAGTTAACCGGCGCGGTGCAGTATCATATTCGCTCTTTGAAAGTGACCAATATTGAGGATTAATAAAGCTTTGTATTTCTTTGCCATAGACTAAGAGAGCTCCAGAAATACTCAGATTAATTAAAAATAAACCACTGGCAAAGGCTAATATTAAATGAAGACGCCGCAGAACAAGCTTTAACAAAATAGGTTTCTCACGTTTTAAAAATAATAGTGCTTTTGTAAATACGAGTTATGTAAACTCAAAAAGCAAAGCCATACTACTGACTTTGCTTTTCATTTGAAATATCAATTCCTCTTTAGAACTGATAATCCACGCCAATATTTACTGTCGTACCTAGTCCTTTCACGTTATAACCGCTATAAGCATACGCTTGCGATTTTGCTGGGTAGTAATCTTGATTAAGCAAGTTTTCTACCCCGATAAACGCTGACCAATCTTGGTTAAAGTAATAATTACCACTAAGATTAACCACATGATAACTGTCAATTGGTGCTTTATCGCCGACATATTCTCCATTTACTGGTTCGAATTTTTTACGATCACCCACATACAAATAACTAATATTTAGGTTTGCATCATCAATTGGTTGCCAGTTTATGTTTACCGTAGCTTTAGGAGCACTAATTTGCTGAGCACCTAAATAAACATCATTGGCTGTATCCTTACCTTCTATCCAAGAATAAGTTGCAGTGATATCTAACGTATCACTCACATTATAAAAACCCACGGCTTCATAACCATATATTTCTTGTGGTGCTCTCACAGGCATATAAACACCTGTAGCTGGATCATACTGATTCGTGGTGCCTAATTCAGAAGTACTACGATAAGCTGAAAACTCAAAACGCAGTTTTTCAAACTGTGAGGTAAAACCAATTTCATAGTTATCAATAATTGAAGCTTCTGTTTGTATTAAAGCAATATCAGTAACCGTTGCTGTACGTAATAAACGGCCGATATCTGAAATATCAGATCCTTGTGAGTAACTAGCAAAAGGCTGAAAGTAGTCGGCCATGTTATAACGAATACCAACATTGTAAGTGGTTGCACGATAATTAAGAGTATCGCCGGTTACATCTACAGGTACAGAACACACATTAACCGATTTACATAATTTTAGTGTTTGATAATCATCCACACCTAAGTCTATTTCTTCACGTCGAATACCTGCTTTAACGATAAAGTCGTCGTTAAATACCCACTTAGTTTGAAAGAAGCCAGCAAGATTCTCCATATCCATTTCAGGCACCCAGATGCGGCCATCAACCATAGGTTGCGACGTAACATCGTTAAGTGCGTCAATACCATAAATAAATGTGCCTTCGATATTGTCCCATTCAACTTGACTATTAAAAGTGACACGTAATCCTTTTTTATCTGATTTAATTACCGACTGGCCTCCCCCGTATCCTTCATCTTGGTTGGCTAAAGTTAGCGAGTAAAAGAACACGTTTTCTACTTCTTGTGCGTAAGCATCAACCACTAATTGAGTATTTTCAAACAGCGCTTCATCGGTATACTTCAACATCATGTTGCTGTTATTAGGCCCTTGAGGCTCTCCAAGTGCCGAGCTACCTGCTGGCGCTTCGATCGCATATGTTTTCACACCAGTATTAACGCTACCAACGACATCAATAAGGTTGCTGTCTTGCTCAGATTTATAGTAGTTATACACAAATTGTAATGAGATATCGTCAGTAAATTGATAACCTAATTTGGTGAAATAGTTTTGCATCTTCGCATCAGACAAACCGTATTTCAGGCCAATAACATCGCCTTCGGCATCTCTTTGCAAGCCATTTTCTTCATAGCTTCCACTGGCCACATAACTAAATTTGTCAACTTGTCCGTTAATCATGCCTTCTATTCGTTGGCCGTTACTGTCTTCTAACTTTACCGCGCTAAAGCGGCTAGACAAACCAATCATTCCGCTTAACTTACTATCGTCATTCGCTTTTTTAGTAATGTAGTTAATAATACCGCCTGCGGCACCATTACCATAAATAGACGTTGCTCCTTTTATAACTTCAATACGCTCTATGGCATTGGCATCGATTGTTCTAATTCCTAATGCACCATTACGTAATGGTGTTGACTGTGGAACTCCATCAATCATCACCAGTGGAGAACGCCCACGCAAGGTTTGACTTGAGTTACTTGACGTACCTGTACTTGGCGCTAAGCCCGGCACTAAAGTCGCTAATAATGTTTGCAGCTCTGGTGATACTTTCAGTTGTGCTTCAATTTGCTGACGAGTGATAATGGTAATCGAAGCAGGGACTTCATCAATACTTTCAACAATTCGGCTACCAGTAACAACGATACGCTCTAAGCTTTGTTCGTCTGTATATTCGTTTTGCGGCAATGTTTGTGCTATGGCACTCGGCGTTAATAGCAGAGCAATTAAGGATAGTCTTGTTTTGATCATTATCGTTCCGTTTGGGGGGCATTAAAAAATTCGCACAAATGTTAATAGTAATCGTTATTATTCTCAAGTTATTTTTACTCTGTTTTTATAATGAACAAATTAATCATTGATCAAAAATGAAGTTAGCTTTTAGTGACTCGGTAATTTTTGTCTATCAAAATTCGATAAAAAAATAGCCAAGCACTGAATAATGCTTGGCTATTTTTTATACTGCTATGTAATGAAGGTTTAACTTATTAAGAGTTAAGCTTTGCCTGACGCTTACGCTCGGCAACCTCTGCTTGCCACTCGAACATATTCATTTCTATTAGTACGAATGCCACGATCCACAGAAATGCATCCCAAAATTCTAAAAAGTTACCGGTAACGCCCCAAAAAATAGCTGCAATAAGTAATACGCCATATACCGTAACTTTTACAAAGCGGTTATATTTTTCCCAAAATTTACTGGAAATATTACCGAGTTGGGTATGAACATCAATTTCTAGCATTAAAACTACAGACACCCATGCAGAAGCATTGATCACATCTACCCAAGCTAGCGCGTTAACTTCTGACAGTTTTGTTTCATTGGTAATAATTTTAAATTTTACATGAGAGAAAAACTCTGTACCTGTTGTTGATAAGGTTTTACAGGTTTCTTTGGTGAATTCGTTATACACATTAAGCGTATCCATAAAGCGCCAATCTGACGCTAAGGTACATAAATCTTTAATTTGATGAGGAGAAAATTGGGAGATTAAGCCAATTTTAGTCATGTAGCCGTAGAGTGAGTAAACAATAAAAATATAACAAAATGCTCGCACGCCATGTAACGTCCATTTCACTTTACCTTTTAAATTTTCATCGTCAATTACCGAGGTTTCTAATTCAAACAATAATAACAACACTAGCCAAGCGGCAGTATCAATGGTTGAAGAAAAGGCTTCAATAACCGAATCTAGCGTAATACCAGAAGCAAAAATAACCTTACTGGCTAACCATTCTTCACTAAAAAATAAATACACATTGATCGCTAATAACGTATAAATAAGGTATTTAAATCCTTGATAGCCCCATGAATGAAAATGTTTCATAAAGGTTTGATTCATTGTTACTTCCGCCATAATTCGGTTCTTCTCTTTGTAAAGCACAAAAACAATTAAGCCACTATAAAAGTGGCTTAATAGGAATATTTACATCAAGTTATAAAACTTTGCAGTTTCATCTAGTGTTTTAACCGCTTTTTCAATTAATTCGTCAACCTCTTCACGTGTAATAATAAGCGGTGGTGAAATAATCATCGTATCGCCACAAGGTCGCATAATTAAGCCATTCGCCATTGAATAATCACGGCAGACACCACCCGCTTTACAGTTAGGCGCTATGCGCTTGTTGGTCGTTTTATCTTTAACGAGTTCAAGACCTGCCACCATACCTAAACCGCGTGTTTCTCCAACAATTGGATGAGCAGCTAGTTCTTGCCATCTTTTTTGTAAGTAAGGAGCAATGTCATTTTTAACTCGATCAACAATGCCTTCAGACTCTAAAATTTCAATATTCTTTAATGCTACTGCGGCCGCAACAGGGTGTCCTGAATAAGTAAAACCGTGATTAAAATCACCGCCTTTTTCGATAAGGGTATCAGCCACACGATCGCCAACTATTACCCCGCCAATAGGTAAATAGCCTGATGATAATCCTTTGGCAATAGGCATTAAATCAGGTTTTAAATCATAGTACTGACTAGCAAACCATTCACCTGTTCGGCCAAACCCTGAAATCACTTCATCAACGACCAATAAAATATCGTATTTTGATAAAATGCGTTTAATTTCAGGCCAATAACTTGCCGGAGGAATAATTACGCCACCTGCCCCTTGAAAAGGTTCAGCAATAAATGCCGCTATATTGTCTTCGCCCAACTCTAAAATTTTAGCTTCTAAGCTTTGTGCTGCTTTAATACCAAAAGCTTCAGGGGTTAAGTCTCCTCCTTCCTTAAAAAAGTAAGGCTGTTCAACATGTGTAACACCTTCAATCGGTAAATCACCTTGCTCATGCATATAACCCATACCGCCTAGGCTGGCACCAACCACCGTTGAACCATGGTAAGCATTTTCTCGACTGATAAATGTTTTTTTAGTCGGTTTGCCTTTTAGATCCCAGTAACGACGTACCATTCTAAATACCGTGTCATTTGCTTCTGAGCCCGAACCAGTAAAAAATACTTTATTCATGTGCGCAGGCGCTAACGAGGTAATTTTTTCTGCCAATTTAGCAGCAGGCGCATGGGTCGTTTTAAAAAATAAGTTGTAATAAGGTAGCTCTGTCATTTGCGCTGACGCCACATCAACTAACTCTTGACGACCATAGCCGATATTGACACACCAAAGACCCGCCATACCATCGAGTAATTTATTGCCATTATCATCATAAATATAAACGCCTTTTGCTTTAGTAATAACGCGTGAGCCAATTTCAGCTAACTCTTTGTTATCGCTAAACGGCGAAAAATGATGGTTAATATCTTTGGTTTGTATGTCGTTAAAGCTGCTGGCTTTACTCGTTGAAGTAGTGCTCATCTCGCTCTCCCAATTAAACGGTCGTTAGTAAATAATGGCGTTCCCATGAGGTGACAACGCTTTTGAAATTGTTATATTCAGCTTCTCTTGTCGCCAAAAAGCCATCAACAAAGGTGTCACCTAAATATTCACGCAAGGTGTCACTACATCCCATCATCTCTATTGATGCTTCTATGTTTCTTGGCAAGTGTTCATTTGGCTCTTTATTGGCTTTATGCGTGGTTTCTGCTGACGGTGTAATTTTTTCCATCATACCGATGTAACCACAAATTAAAGTGGCTGCAATGGCTAAATAAGGATTCGCATCTGCGCCTGGTAAGCGGTTTTCAACGCGTTTAGCTATAGCTGGTGCATCTGGTACACGTAAGCCAACGGTGCGATTTTCAATACCCCAATGTAAGTTAGTAGGCGTGGCTTGATCTAATAGAAAACGACGATAAGAATTCACATTAGGCGCGTACATTGGCATCACTTGCGACGTGTATTTTTGTAAACCGCCCATATAATGATAAAAAGCTTCACTAAAGCCAGAATCACTATTTTCATCTGAAAAAATATTTGTACCACTTGCTATATCAACAATACTTTGGTGAATATGCATAGCACTGCCGGGTTGATCCGAAATCGGTTTTGCCATAAAAGTGGCGGTAACTCCGTGTTTTTCGGCTGCGGCTTTAACAGTGCGTTTAAAAACAAACACTTGATCAGCTAAGTTAAGTGGATCACCATGATTAAAATTAAACTCGAATTGAGCACGCCCTTCTTCATGAACCACAATATCAAGTTCTAAACCTTGTTCGCCTGCCCACAAATAAATATCTTTTAATAGCGGATCAAATTCACTAATCGCATCGATACCAAAAGATTGACGACCAATTTCTGCCCGACCCGATTTACCTAATGGTGCTTCTAGTGGTTGGTTGGTATCAATATTGGTTTTCGTTAAATACAACTCCATTTCAGGGGCTACCACTGCTTTCCAACCTTTGTCTGCGTACAGCGCGATAACTTTTCTTAATAAATGGCGAGGCGAGAGTTCAATGCCATTATTTTCATTATCAACGCAGTCATGAATAATCATTGCAGTCGGCTCATCTGCCCAAGGCAGCATGTAACACGCATTAGCATCTGGTTGTAAAATCATATCAATATCGCGTTCATCCGCTAAAGTGTATAAGTACTTTCCTGCGGCAAGATCACCAGTAGCACCTTGTAAAAGAATCGTTTCACCTAAACGACAGCCACCATCTTCAATAAATTTATCAACAGGAAAAACTTTACCGCGGGCAATGCCGGTATGGTCGCCAATTAAACTTTGTACATGTTTAACCTTGTGCTCTTTTAACCAAGCACTGATATTTTTCATTGAATTACTCATGACTTTCTCTCGTTTGTTGTTTTGCTAAACATGCCTGACCAAATGCATGAAATAATTTTGTACTATGAGGATTATTATGAATTTGCCATTCTGGATGCCACTGAACAGCCATTGCGAATGTTGTTGCGTTAACAACAGAAAAAGCTTCGATTAAGCCATCTTCTGCAACCGCTTCTATTAATAAATTTCCCGCAAGACGATCAACGCCCTGAGTATGTAGTGAATTAACTTCAATACTACTTTCATTTAGTATTTCAGCTAATTTACCGTTAGACGTTAACTTAACTTTATGACTATCTGCATATTGTTTTTCTAACGGTAAGTTTTTATTTTCACGGTGTTCAAAAAATTGACCATGCTGATGAAGCGCTTGATGCAAACTGCCACCAAATGCGACATTCATTTCTTGAAACCCTCTGCATATGCCCAATACAGGTATGCCCATTTCTACAGCCAACCTTGCTAAAGGCAAACTGGTGTTATCTCTTGCTGTATCAAGTTGCGTACCAGTAAGCGCTTCTTGTTGATATTCCTGAGGATCCACCATTGAATAACCGCCCGTTAGTAAAACGCCATCAACCATGGTCATTAATTGTTCAATGGTGTTGTCGTCTGCTAACGCCGGAATAAGTATGGGTAAACAATGACTGCCTGAAATAATTGCTTGAAGATATTTATCACCTGCGATGTGAAATGGATGTGGTCCGATAATATCTCGGTCACAAATAACGCCAACAACGGGTAACTTAGCTTGATTCATAAAACGCTCATTATTCATTTTCCACAAGATAAAACATCAAGTGTTCGATTTAACAAACAGTAGCACACTAAAATAATGAACGTCTATTAAAATTTAATACATTATTAATTTTGCCTAACAAAAAAGACTAAAGAACCATTAACAAAGAGGTTCAAAGCACAAAAACCAATAATTAATTAGCGTTCACTCGCAAAACAGTTAAATATATTGAACAGGAGCAGAAGGAAGTTTGATTGAAATAGTTTACAAAAAAGGATGGAGAGTTAATGAGAATCAGCTGATAAAACTAATAGGTGAACTCAAATGGCAAATAGCCATTTGAGTTCAGGTAAAACACTTAACTGCGCTTATTGTTTATCAAAAGCATATTCTTTTGGCGGATTAGCACCCATTAGGTGTTTAACAAAATAGTCCCAACGCTTGCGCATCATATATGCTTCACGAGCAAAGCCGTGTCGACGATTAGGTAGCATTAACAAGTCAAAATCTTTATTCGCTGCGATTAACGCATCAACCACGACTAAAGTATTGTTAGGTGGTACATTATCGTCCAATGTGCCGTGAGCTAATAATAATTTACCTTTAAGACTCCCCACCAATAACTGATTCGCTTGGTTGTCGTAATTAGTGCTACCGTCTTTATTAGTTACCAATAACCCTTGCCACTTTTCACCCCATGGATCAGCATACAGGCGGTTATCATGATTACCAGCACCAGAAACGGCCACTTTATAGAAATCAGGGTATTTTAAAATTGCATTAGTTGATGCAAACCCACCACCCGAATGCCCCCAAATACCGACACGATTAAGATCTAGCCATGAGTATTTCTTTGCAAGTTGTTCTATGGCAGATTTTTGATCAGGTACGCCACTGTCGCCCATATTGCCATAATAAAACTCATGGAAGCTTTTAGAACGCATAGGTGTTCCTAGAGCGTCAATCTCGATTAAAATAAAACCAAGCTCCGCCATCGCTTGTTTATCACCACGAGAAGCTGAAAAAGAGCGACTACCAATGCTGCCCGTTTGTGGACCGGGATATAAGTAATTAATAATCGGATAAGATTTAGTGGCATCAAAATTACTCGGTTTGTACATCAAGCCATGAATATCAAACTTGCCATTTCTATCTTTAACAACAAACGATTCAGGCGCTCGCCAACCATTAGCCACTAATGCTGAGATGTCGGATTTTTCAAGCGCCAAAGCTAATTCGCCGTTGAAACGTTTTATTTGCGAAACTTCAGGTGTGGAAGGTGTTGAAAAGCGATCTAAGAAATAATCACCCTTTTCACTCAAGGTAATTTTATGATTGGCTTGTTCAGACGTAAGTAACGTTAGGTTGCTACCATCGAAGTTAACCGAATATAGGTATTGAAAGTAAGGGTCCCCTGCTTCTCGTCCAGCGCCAGTAAAATATAAAACACGTTGTGCTTTGTCTATTTTAACGACTTGTAATACATTCCAATCACCTTGTGTAACAGTATGCTTAAGCTTGGCGGTTGTTAGATCGTAAAGGTATAAATGCCCCCAATCTGAACGTTGAGAAAACCATAAAATTTCATTCGACTCAGGCAAGTACTGCCAATTAACTTTTCCAGTGCCCGACTCAAAAAAGGTGCGCGCTTTTTCGTCCATAATCGTTTTAACATTGCCGGTTCTCGTATTAGCAATACGTAAAGTCGCTTGTTTATGATCACGCGACACCGAAACAAAGGCTAACGACTTACTATTTTCACTCCACTGCACATCGAGAAACTTGCCTCGGCTATAAATATGATCGGTAATAGTTGAACGTTGTGCATCCGGTGACATTTTTAATCGAGTCACTTTTTTTGCCGCGACATCAATAATAACCCGTTGCACAGTAAAAATAGCTTTATCACCCGGTAATGAATACTTCCATGAATCCAGTTCAGGGTGGCCGACTTTAGTGCTCACTAAATGCATGTCGCCCACTTTTCTTGAATCGTGCTGAAAAGTCGCTATTTTTTTAGAGTCTGGAGACCATAACAAGACAGGTGTTTTACTTCTAACCCAGCCAGCATTATTCGTTGCATAACCAAAATGTTGAATACCATCGGTAGTTAATTGTGTTTCTACCAATGTTTCTGTGTCGCGTACCCAAAGGTTAAACTCCCGAATAAATGCTGATTGTGTGCCATCTGGCGATAACACTTCATTTTTGTAATCAGGCTTCTTTGCCTCTACGCCACATTGTTTTAACGTTAACTCACAGTTATAAGACTTGTCTGCTACTTTGAATGTAATAACAGAATAATCATCATTAAACTGATATTGAGTAAAGGGTAAGTTTTCTCCAAGATACTTCTGTTTATCAGACGATAAAGCATCGGCAATTGCCTTATGATCAAACGCTGGTTTTTTAGTCCCTGACTTCATATCGGCAATAATAAATTGATGCCCGTTTTCAGTAGGCACACGATACGACATACGGTTGTTGTCTAACCACTTTGGCGATTCAACTGTACCAAAAACAAGCGAGGACGTAGTGGCGCGTAATTGCTTTTCTGCGCGTTGATAATCAACTTTTGTTAAGTTTTCAAGTGGTGCAGCGACATGGTTTTTAGTTAGGCTAGTTGCAGAGCCTGTATTATCAGTGCTACCACACCCAGAAGTTAATAAACCTGCTGCAAACATGGCACTGATCACAAGTGATTTTGTTGACATATTTTTCTGCCTAGCTTTTTGCATATGCGTTTCCATAATAGTGTTTTTGAAAAGAGAAATAATTACCACGATACAGGCGATGAATTGATTCAACTTTCCACCTGTTTTGTATGTTACAAAAATAACATAGTTTTGAATTTGGACGAAGTATCAATACGTCAAGCGGTTAAATATATGCGGTAAGGTTATCTTTAAGGGAGTTTTATAAAAAGGTTTATGTTAAAAATGACAAACAGATAACAATTGGTTATTCACGAAAAACTACCTGTTATATTAATTATAAACCTATCAATAAAATTGAGTTGTTACAGTTTAGAGCCTTTATATTTCCGAAGCTCTAAACATGTGAGAGTAACTTTTCAGAGCTATCAAGTCATAGTAACAAACCACCATTACAAGTAGATTCTGAAATAAATCTGGAAAGGTTTTCATTATAAGGCTTATGAGCCTTCTCCAGAAAAGTAGCTATTTTACGCTATTTTCTCTAAATATTAGTTTTTTGATAATACCATTTTCCAGAAAATAACCACCACTTAGAGCTGTATTTCTAGCTCCTCGTTAGATCTATTATTGAATGACATCCAACTCAATTATACCATCAAATCATTGTAAATTGCTATTCACCGTACTGTTATAAGCCTCTACTTGCCCTAATTTTTGTAATGAAGCATTATGTGTTTAGTTGATTTATTACAGGGACATTCTCCGCCTATTAATTAAGTAGATACCCTATAGGTGCAGGATGTGTCAGATGGATTTTTTAAGACATTATCAGAATATAAAGCCAGAATATCTAGGTATCAGAGCCTCCAATACTGGCGATGATTTTCATGAGTGGTGGGCACTTCGTTTATCATTACACTTACTAGAACCAGACACATCATTAACTGCTGTAACAGTTGAAGGTATAAATCTTGATGATAAAAATAAGCAGGAGTTAACAGAGTGGGACTCTGTTGATTGTGGCTTATTCTATGGTGGTCATACAGTATAGCAAGCTGAAAAAGTTATCATTGAGCTGTTAAAGTATTCTTCATCAACACCTGAAAAGAACTGGACAGTTTCGCAGCTAACAAGCTCAAAGTCGAAATCTTCAAATAACAGCATTATCAAAGGTGAACGGTATAATTTAACTAGAGACTTCGTTAGAAGTATTATTACTTAAAATAACGAGGTCAAAATACCAAAGAAAATATTATCAGCAGAATTTAAACGTGAATGTGCAAAGTTAGTTATCAGTCATGGATATAAACATCGTGATGAAACCACGGCAAAGGATGTTAGTTTATCTTCAATGCAACGCTTATCGTAAAGAACAAATGGACTTCCCAGACTTTGCTAGACACCAAATGAGTTATATTGTAACTTCAACTAGAGGTGTTTATGAGCAAAGGCAAACGGTATACCCAAGAATTTAAAATAGAAGCAGTAAAACAAATCACTGAGCGTGGTTATTCAGTTGCTGAAGTTTCGGG
>NZ_BAAJLX010000010.1:0-148690 GCF_057543495.1 Colwellia sp. SU-HH01217
AAAGCCCGTTACGAAAGTGACGGGCTTTTTGCTAAAGTTTTAATTATTTAGCTTACTTTATGATTTCTCTTAAAGTTATTTAAATAATTAAAGTTTCTGTCTAGCGACAATAGCGACATAGTCCCACCTGATCCCATTCCGAACTCAGAAGTGAAATGTGTTAGCGCCGATGGTAGTGTGGGAGTTCCCATGTGAGAGTAGGACATTGCTAGGCTTCCTTTTAGAAAAGCCCGTTACGAAAGTGACGGGCTTTTTGCTAAAGTTTTATTATTTAGCTTACTTTATAATTTTTCTTAAAGTTATTTAAATAATTAAAGTTTCTGTCTAGCGATAATAGCGAAATAGTCATACCTGATCCCATTTCGAACTCAGAAGTGAAATGTGTCAGCGCCGATGGTTGTGTGACTTATGTTACAAAAAAGCCTATATGAGAGCGTAGCGTGACATTGCTAAACTTCTAATTTAAGCCCTTGTCTATCGACAAGGGCTTTTTTCGTTTAAAGTTTATATTATTTTAATTCGTAATTTTATTATCAAACAAGAAAATCAGGATCACTTATATGTCATGGCAACCAACACTTTCTTGGGAAAATGCAAAGGAACGTATGAAAATACTTCAATCGATCAGATCGTTCTTTATAACGCGAGATGTGGTAGAAGTTGAAACGCCACAGTTAACAAGTAACACTACGACAGATGTTCATTTAGAAGCTTTTACATGCAACTATAAATTTCTTAGCGATTCATGCGATGAACAGTCCACTCCACTTTATTTACAGACTTCACCTGAATTTGCCATGAAACGATTAATTGCCGCTGGTTATGGCTCTATTTTTCAAATCTGTAAAGCTTTTAGACATGAAGAATATGGGCGATTTCATAACCCTGAGTTCACAATACTTGAATGGTATCGTTTAGGCTTTGATCATTTTGAATTAATGGATGAAGTAGCAGAATTACTGATTGTAACTCTTAAATGTGAAAAACCTGAAAAAATTACCTATCAAGATGCTTTTTTAAACATTGTTGATATTGACCCTTTAACGGCATCTCGTAACCAGTTAATTAAGATAATTAAAGACAATAACAAGTTATCTAACTGGTTAGAAGTTGAATCTAATATTGATACCTTATTGCAGTACGTTTTTAGCGAAATTATTGAGCCTTGTATAGGGCAAGAAGTTCCTTGTTTTGTTTATAATTTTCCAAGCTCTCAAGCCTCCCTTGCGCAACTTTGTGAGGATGATCCACGAGTTGCGCATAGATTTGAATGCTACTTTAAAGGGGTAGAGTTAGTTAATGGTTTTAATGAGTTAACTGATGCTAAGCAGCAGTTAACTCGCTTTAATTTAGATAATGAGAAGCGGAAAGCAAATGGCCTTGTTGAAAAGCCGATTGATAGAAAATTTTTGGCAGCGCTAAATTCAGGTCTGCCTCAATGCTCCGGTGTAGCTTTAGGGATAGATCGCTTGTTAATGTTAGCATTAGATTTAGAGCATATTAAACAAGTGATGAGTTTTACTGTAGAAAACGGGTAAATTAAATAATGTGATATTATATCAATTGTGATACTATCTCATATTGAAATTTCATGATCCGATAGTTTGCTTACAGGTTTTAAATTAATGCTCGATAGAATAGGAATTACAGCGACATCGTTATGTGCCTTACATTGCATATTGCTGCCTGTGTTGTTACCTGCTTTACCTTTATTAGGGTTGGGCTTTTTAGCTGATCATTCTTGGGAACATATGTTCTTAATCTCTACTGCAATCTTAGGCTCAATTGCTTTGTTTTCAGGATTTAAACGTTATCATCGTAAACTATACCCATTTTACTTACTTTTTTTAGGCGTTGGAATTTATTGGGTTAAACATGATTTTTCTGAAGAACTAGAAGTGTTCTTCATTGTTATAGGTGCTTCATTAATTGTTGCTGCCCACTTTATCAATTTAAAACTATGTAATAGTTGTAAAGCATGTACAGATGAAGGTTGCCAATCTAGCTAATTAATTAGCAACCTACATATTATTAAACGCTGCTATAGCGTAATATCTAAATCTTTTAATTTTCTTGTTAAAGTATTTCTTCCCCAACCTAGTTTTTTAGCTGCTTCTTGCTTATGTCCTTGAGTGTAAACTAAGGCTCTATCGAGCATAATTCTTTCAAATTCAGGCAGAGCATCATCTAAAATAGCACTACGTCCCGAGGCCAATTGTTCATCCATCCAGAAGCTAAGTGATTCCTGCCAAGTTTGTCCTGTAGTTACTTCCGTCGCGCGTTGGTTTAATTCTGAAGGCATATCTTCGACAAGAATTTCTTTACCGCTCGCCATTACTGTTAAGAATCGACAAATATTTTCTAATTGTCGAACATTGCCAGGCCAATTTGATTGAGTCAGATATTTAACAGCATCTTTATGTAGAAGCTTCTGTTCGACACTGAGTTCCTGTGATGCTAATTTTAAAAAGTGATTTGCAAGCTGTTCTATATCTTCTTTTCTTTCTCTTAAACTTGGTAACTGTATTCTGATTACATTAAGTCGATGAAATAGATCTTCTCTAAATTCATTCTTGTTAACTCTTTCTTCAAGATTTTGATGGGTTGCAGCAATTATTCTAACATCTACTTTTATCGGAGAGTGACCGCCAACACGGTAAAATTGCCCTTCAGCTAGTACACGTAAAAGACGGGTTTGAATATCAAGGGGCATATCGCCTATTTCATCAAGAAAGAGTGTGCCATTATGGGCTTGTTCAAATCTTCCGTGTCTAACAGCATTTGCTCCTGTAAATGCACCTTTCTCATGGCCAAAAAGCTCTGATTCGATTAAATCTTTGGGTATTGCAGCCATGTTAAGGGGGATAAAAGGTTGTTTTGCTCTAGGGCTATGCATGTGCAAGGCGTGGGCAACTAACTCTTTACCTGTTCCAGATTCACCATTGATTAATACACTAATACTTGAACGTGATAACCGACCGATAGCACGAAAAACCTCCTGCATAGCTGGAGCTTCACCAATGATCCCAACAGGTGCAGGGGAATCATCTTGTTTCTTATTTTTGGCTTTTGTCTCTCTAGCATGTGTAATTGCACGTTTACTTAGGGCGACAGCGTCATCAATATCAAAAGGTTTTGGCAGGTATTCAAAGGCCCCACCTTGGTAAGCATTTACAGCACTATCAAGATCAGAATGTGCAGTTATAATAATAACGGGTATATTAGGATGTTGTTCACTAATTTTATTGAGTAAAGTCATCCCGTCCATATTCGGCATACGTATATCTGAAATAATAACTTCAGGTTGATCGTGTAATAATGCGCTAAGTAAATTATCCGCACTGTCAAAAGAAGCTGAGCTGATATTGGCGCCTGTTAATGCCTTTTCAAGGACCCATCTTATCGAACTGTCATCGTCTACTATCCAAACTTGTTCAGTGTTCATGATTAATTCTCTGCGCTATAGTTTTCAAAAAGGGGTAATAAAATTTTAAATTCTGTGTGACCGGGTCGACTAATACATGATAATTTTCCTTGATGTTGGTGTATAAGGGTTTGTGATATAGATAAGCCTAAACCCGTACCATTTTCTCGGCCCGAAACCATTGGATAAAATAGTGTATCTTGTATGTTTAAAGGAATACCTGGCCCATTATCGATAATGCTTATTTGAATACATAACTTTATGCGCTTACCATTAATGGTTTGATTACTCGCAATTCTAGTTTTTAAAGTAATGATCCCTTTATGATCTAATACTTGGCTGGCATTGTTAGCTATATTTAATATAGCCTGTTGTAACTTGTCTTCATCGAAGACAATATCAGGAATAGAAGGGTCGTAGTCGCGTTTTAGCGCGATTCCTTTACTTTCATCATATGAAATAAGCTGATGGACTTTTTCTAATACTAAATGGACATTTTGTTCAGTCATTTTAGGAAGTTGATTAGGGCCTAACAAACGGTCAACTAAGTTGGTGAGTCGGTCTGCTTGCTCAATAATCATTTCGGTATATTCTTGCTGATCTTGATTCAATTCTTTACTAAGTAACTGTGCAGCACCTCTTAATCCGCCTAACGGGTTTTTAATTTCATGTGCTAACCCTTTTATTAAGTCTCGAGCTGATTCCCATTGCTGTTGTTGAAATACATCTAAACTGATTTGTTTTTGTTGATCTATGCGCTTAAATTCTAATAAAAGGTGATTCGTTTTATTAAACTCAACAGAGGATGCTGTTACTTCAATCGTAATACGGCCTCCATCTATAAACTCAACAATAACATCGTTATTAGTAAACTCTTGCCCTGTATCAAATAACTCTGTTAAGCAATTACTGTCAAGTTCTTTGGAGAGAAAAACATCAGTAAATTTTAAACCGAATAGTTTGTTTAAACTTTTTATTAATAACGCTTCAGCTGCAGGGTTTAAATATTGAATGGTTAATTTTTCGTCAAGTACCACAACAGCGTTAACCATTTGATTGGCTAACTGTTGTTGGTAACTTAATTTCAAGTCTTGAATTTTCTGGCGATTGTGCAAGCTAAAACCTTTTGCACCAATTTGGTGCTCTATTTAATTCAGTTTACTGAATAATTGCTTTATTTGCACTGAATAGGCTAATTAACCGAGGCTCTGTGCATATAAAAGGTAGTTACCTCTGATGATGCAATAACCTTGCCTGCTTTATCAATTAGTTCCATTTTGATTTGATGTTCACCTCTATCAATATTTTTTAATGAAAATAGGGTGTGTTTTTGTGGTCCTTGGTGAGCTTTACCATCTACGTATAGCTGTATTTTAAAACCCCGTTGAAAGATAGGCTTTATTCCCCCGCTAATAAATATTGATCCCGTGTTATCTCTTATGGTGGCATTATTTTTAGGTTGAGTTATTATAACACTATATTCATCGTTGAGTTCTTTGGGCTTTATATCAAGAAGGGAAGTTTCGACTTTCATCATTGGTACTACGGCAGATTCTGGTTTTAATTTTACTTCTTCAGCGCCAGCACGAGGGCTGTCAGAAAAAACTAATACACCAGCTTCATTGCGCCAAACGTATATTTTCGTCGAGGCCGCCCACACAGGTGTTGCGAGGCAAAAGATTAATAAAGTTGCGACGAAATATTTAATCATGATTTAATTTACTGTCTCCATACAAGTAATTATTTAATAATCTATCCAAATTATCGTATATTAGCTACAAAAAAGCTCACCTAAGTGAGCTTTTTTTATCATTACGAGTAAATAAAACGTAATATTAATAATTCATTAACAATTAAACGCTGTAATATAATTCAAACTCTAATGGATGAGTTGTCATGTTTACAAGTTGAGACTCTTCACGTTTAAGTTGAACATATGCATCAATCATGTCTTTGTCCATTACACCACCTGCAGTTAAGAATTCATAATCAGCTTCTAAACTTTGAAGTGCATCTTCAAGCGATGTAGCTACTTGAGGGATCGTTGCTGCTTCTTCTGCCGGTAAGTCGTATAAATCTTTATCCATAGCATCGCCAGGGTGGATTTTATTTTTAATACCGTCAAGGCCAGCCATTAATAAAGCAGTGAAAGCTAAATATGGGTTAGCTGCTGGATCAGGGAAGCGAGCTTCAATACGCATAGCTTTTGGAGAAGGAACAATTGGAATACGAATAGACGCAGAACGGTTACGAGCTGAATAAGCAAGCATTACCGGTGCTTCAAAATGAGGAACTAAGCGCTTATAAGAGTTAGTTGAAGGGTTAGTAAATGCATTAAGTGCTTTAGCATGCTTGATGATACCGCCAATGTAGTAAATAGCTAATTCAGATAAACCGCCGTATTTATCACCAGCAAATAAGTTTACACCGTCTTTCGCTAATGATTGGTGAACATGCATACCTGAACCGTTATCGCCAACAAGTGGTTTAGGCATAAAGGTAGCTGTTTTGCCGTATGCATGAGCTACGTTATGAACAACGTATTTATAAATTTGAACTTCATCGGCTTTTTTAACTAAAGTATTAAAACGGCAAGCGATTTCATTTTGACCACAAGTAGCAACTTCATGATGATGTGCTTCAACAACTAAGCCCATTTCTTCCATAACTAAACACATCGCAGAACGTAAGTCTTGTGATGAATCCACTGGTGATACTGGGAAATAACCGCCTTTAACACCAGGACGATGTCCCATGTTGCCTTCTTCGTATTCTGTACCTGAATTCCAAGCAGCTTCTTTGTCATCAATTTTGTAGAAAGAACCGCTCATGTCAGTACTAAAACGTACGTCATCAAATAAGAAGAACTCTGGTTCAGGACCAATTAATACAGTATCTGCAATACCCGTGCTACATAAATATTCTTCAGCACGCTTTGCAACAGAGCGTGGATCGCGGCTATAACCTTGCATTGTATTTGGTTCAACAATGTCACAACGGATATTTAAAGTTACCGCATCAGTAAATGGGTCTAATACCACAGAATCAGCATCAGGCATAAGCACCATGTCAGACTCATCTATACCTTTCCAGCCTTCAATAGATGAACCATCAAACATTTTTCCATCTTCGAAAAAATCTTCATCAACTTGGTGATGAGGAATTGAAACATGTTGTTCTTTACCTTTCGAATCAGTAAAACGAAGGTCTACAAATTTAACATCCTGTTCTTTGATTAGATCTAAAACTGCTTGTGACATAAATTGTCTCCGATATTTTTAGTAAGTTTATGTATAAATTAATCTGTTAGCCCTATAAAGCTAGAACCATGCCAATGATAATGTTATTGATATTTAAGACTTTTTTGTTTTCCTTATCCATCTTTTGCACTGTGTTGGTGCGTTCGGTGGATCAGGTTGGTGCACTCTGGTTTTTGTTGCACTAAATGTAAGCTATAGCTTAACGATAGTTGGTAAAATAGCCATCTTTTTTGATATAAAACTAATTGTTATCTTTATTTGAATTACTCCTGTATAATATGCGCCCAATTAAAGCCCTATTAAATTTTTGAAATATTCTAGAGCTATTTTAGAATTATTTTTATTAAAGTGAGTAACGCCAGTGTTAGATAAATTACGTAATGTAGCCATCATCGCCCATGTCGATCATGGTAAAACCACCTTAGTTGATAAGTTACTTGAGCAATCAGGGACTTTGGATGCACGTGTAGGGCATGACGAACGTGTAATGGATTCAAATGATATCGAAAAAGAACGTGGTATTACGATTCTAGCCAAGAATACGGCTGTAAACTGGAACGATTACCGTATTAATATCGTAGACACTCCTGGTCACGCCGATTTCGGTGGCGAGGTTGAGCGTGTTATGTCGATGGTTGATTCAGTGTTATTAATTGTTGATGCTCAAGAAGGCCCTATGCCACAAACGCGTTTTGTTACGCAAAAAGCTTTTGCTCAAGGGTTAAAGCCTATTGTTGTTATTAACAAAATTGACAAGCCAGGTTCTCGTCCTGATTGGGTAATGGATCAAGTATTTGAATTGTTTGATAACCTTGGCGCTACAGATGAACAACTTGACTTTAAAGTTGTCTATGCATCAGCAATCAATGGTTGGGCTACATTAGATGAAGGTGAAACAGGCACAGACATGATGCCATTGTTTAACACTATTGTTAGCGAAGTTCCTTCACCACAAGCTGATCCAGATGGTGCCTTCCAAATGCAAATTTCTCAACTTGATTACAGCTCATATTTAGGTGTAATTGGTGTTGGACGAATCACTCGTGGTAGCGTTAAGCCTAACCAACAAGTGACAGTAAAATGTGCAGCAGGCAACCTACATAACGGTAAAGTTGGTAAAGTGTTTGGTTACCTAGGACTTGATCGCCATGAAACAGAGCTAGCTCAAGCAGGTGACATTATTGCGATTACCGGTTTAGGTGAGTTAAAAATTTCAGATACGATTTGTTGTCCAAATGAAGTTGAAAGCTTACCAGCGCTTTCAATCGATGAGCCGACTATCAACATGACTTTCCAAGTAAATACTTCACCATTTTGTGGTAAAGAAGGTAAGTTTGTTACTTCAAGAAACATTAAAGATCGTTTAGAAAAAGAATTAGTACATAATGTTGCGCTTCGTGTTGAGCAATTAGATGATCCGGATAAATTTAAAGTATCAGGCCGTGGTGAACTTCACCTAGGTATATTAATTGAAAACATGCGTCGTGAAGGTTATGAGTTAGCGGTATCTCGTCCAGAAGTTATTGAACGTGAAATTGACGGCGTATTACACGAACCTTATGAAACGGTAACGATTGATGTGGAAGAACAGCATCAAGGTTCCATCATGGAAAAAATGGGTGTTCGTAAAGCTGAACTAACAGACATGGCACCAGATGGTACTGGCCGTATCCGTATGGATTTCATTATGCCAAGTCGTGGTTTAATCGGTTTCCAAACTGAATTTATGACATTAACGTCAGGTTCAGGCTTAATTTATCATACGTTCTATGAATATGGCCCCCATAAAGGTGGCGATATTGGTCAACGTTTAAATGGTGTAATGATAGCGAATGCGACAGGTAAAGCATTAACCAACGCATTATTTAATTTACAATCTCGCGGACGCATGATGATCGGTCATGGATTAGAAATCTATGAAGGACAGATTATCGGAATTCATAGTCGTGATAACGATTTAACTGTTAATGCACTTAAAGGTAAGCAGTTAACTAACGTTCGTTCATCAGGTACCGATGAAGCACAAGTATTAACACCACCTATTATTATGACGTTAGAGCAAGCTCTAGAATTTATTGATAATGATGAATTAGTTGAAGTTACACCTGAAAGCATACGTATTCGTAAAAAATTCTTGAAAGAGAGCGATCGTAAGCGTGAAGGCAGAGCTGCTAAATAATTGGTCATGTTATTAATTTAAAAGCATTGCGATAAAAAAAACCGTGTAATAGCTTAATATTACACGGTTTTTTTTATTAAGCGCTAAGTCATTGTAGATAAGTCAATCTTCAAATTTAGTTAACGGTTTATCCACCACTAATGATATGTTTTTTAATGACTTTACTCATCGATAACGCTTCGTTTTCAGGTAAAGGCTCAAAACCAGCTAAAAAGTAAATAACCTTTTGTCCTTTCTCTGCTAATTCAATGGCATGCTGAAAATTAATCATCAGTGAGGAAGCAATACTTTGCGGGTATTTATCAGCATCACGTCTTACATACTCAATTAACGCAATATTAACTTCATCATCATAAAATACAGCATCGGCAAATTGTAATTCCCTATGCGCTTTTAATGTTAGGTTATCTGGATTTCCATCTTGAGTATGAACGAAAACAATCTCACCTGTAGGAGGAAGGACTTCGGTTTTTAAACTGCTAATAAGTTGTTGCTCAGCAGAGTTTGTATCTCCTGCTAAAATTTGTTCTCCAATAGCGCCTCTTAAAGTGTTTTCCCAAAAAGTACGACGATTTCTAATTCCTTTAATTCTTGCTTTTACATGATCACGAAATTTTAAAGAAAAATCGGCAAGCAAGCCGTAATTGTCTGGTAATACTTTCTCTATTTGCTCACGCAACATCCTGATCAAAATTGGTGCACTGCCAGAACTCGACAACGCGATGATCATCGGGGCACGATCAATTATCGAAGGCGTGATGTAGCTACATAATTGAGGTTGGTCAACAACATTAACCAAAATTTTTAACGCACTTGCTTCTTGATATACTAATGTATTGATTTCGGTATTGTCAGTGGCAGCTATCACTAAATTCTTGTCACTGAGTAATCCAGCTTGATAATTATGGGGCAACCAAGTTAACTGATGCTTATCTATTAAAGCATCAACACTGGCGCTCAGTTGCGCTGACATAATAGTAATTTTAGTCGTCGACTTTAACAATAAGTCAATTTTACGCGCGGCTACATCACCCCCGCCAATAATTATTGCGTTAATGTTTTTAGCATCAAGGAAAATAGGAAAATATTTCATTGTAATATCATGGTTAACTGTAAGGGAAATTCGCTTAACTATCCTACTATGAAGACTTTGCTGAGTATAGCTTCTAACAACAAGATGTTGGATAGCACTATATTTTGTTGAGTCATGAATGATAAACTAACGCAATAAAATATTTAACAGATCAACAGAGATTTATCATGCCTTGGATACAACTTAGATTAAGTGCCGATGAAGAAACCGCAGAAAAGTACAGTGATTGGCTTTCTGCTTGCGGTGCAAAGGCAGTCACTTTTATTGATGCGCAAGATACTCCAATATACGAGCCATTACCTGGCGATGAAGTCATTTATTGGTCGAATACCGTTGTTATGGGTTTGTATGATGCAAGCTACGATATGGATAAAGTATTAACTTACCTCAAAAGTATCCATCCTGATAAAGAATCGATGCAATACAAGCTAGAGCAACTCGAGGATAAAGATTGGGAGAGGGAATGGATGGATAACTTTCACCCAATGAAATTTGGCGAGCGATTATGGATCTGTCCTAGCTGGCGAGATGTACCTGAGCCTGATGCTGTAAATGTTATGTTAGATCCAGGTTTGGCTTTTGGTACAGGTACTCATCCAACAACGGCATTGTGTTTAACTTGGTTAGATGGTTTAGATTTAGCCGATAAAACGGTTGTCGATTTTGGTTGTGGCTCAGGAATTTTATCACTTGCTGCATTGAAATTAGGCGCGAAAAAGGTCATCGGAATTGATATTGACCCACAAGCATTGCAAGCGAGTCTGGCTAATGCGCAACGGAACAAGGTTGAAGACAGACTTGAGTTGTATCTACCAAAAGATCAACCCAGCTTAACGGCCGATGTAGTCGTGGCTAATATTCTGGCCGGTCCATTACGAGAATTAGCGCCCACCATTATGCAATTTGTCGGTGAGAAAGGCGATTTAGCACTTTCGGGAGTACTGGAAAACCAAGCTCAGGAATTACAAACTATTTATGGGCAATGGTGCAATATGTCTCAGGTGACAATTCAAGAAGAGTGGGTGCGATTAAATGGCACGCGTAAATAACAAAATCTACTAGAAAATTCATTAAAAATGTGTACGAAATTTGTGATTAAACGTACGAATTTCGCACGCATCAATCATTTAGAAAAAGTCAATATTAAAAACGCGAAAAAAATCAAATATTGTTCAATTTATATGCTTTGCAATTGCAATAAAAACGCGTACACTGAGCGCCCTTTTGACCAAGAGCTCAAAAAAACAGCACTGTGAATATAGGTCCTTACCAATTAGCCAATAATGTAATTTTAGCGCCCATGGCGGGAATTACTGATCAACCTTTTAGACAACTGTGTTGTCGAATGGGGGCTGGTATGGCGGTATCCGAAATGCTTTCAGCTAACCCTAAAGTATGGAATACCGAAAAATCTAAACTCAGAATGTTACATGGCGATGAGGCAGGAATTAGAGCGGTACAAATCGCGGGTTCTGATCCTGAAGAAATGGCACATGCAGCTCAGGTTAATGCAAATAATGGCGCTCAAATTATTGATATCAATATGGGGTGCCCTGCAAAAAAGGTAAATAAAAAATTAGCGGGATCTGCATTACTTAAAGCTCCATCACAAGTTGAACAAATTGTTAAAGCTGTGGTGAATGCGGTAAGTATTCCAGTCACTCTAAAAATTCGCACAGGTTGGTGTGAAAATTCGCGCAATGGTATTGAAATTGCGAAAATTGCAGAAGCTAATGGTATTCAATCTTTAGCTGTACATGGTCGAACTCGCTGTGACTTTTATAAAGGTGCAGCTGAATACGATACGATTAGAGCAATTAAGCAAGCAGTGTCAATTCCTGTTGTTGCGAATGGTGATATAACCTCAGTAGAAAAAGCTGAGCAAGTATTAAGTTACACCGGAGCTGATGCAATAATGATTGGTCGTGCAGCCCAAGGACGTCCTTGGATATTCAGGGAAATTAATCATTTCTTGAAAACTGGCACGCATTTATCGGCTCCAACTATAGAAGAAGTTGGTTCAATTTTAATTGGCCACGTAAAGGAATTACACGCCTTCTATGGTGAATTTATGGGTGTAAGAATTGCCCGAAAGCATGTTTCTTGGTATATGCAACAGCATGATCAAGAGAAAACGTTTAGATCTGCTTTTAATGGTTTGTTGTCAGTTGAAGAACAACTCGAATCATTAAATTTGTATTTTGAACACTGATTTTATTTAATTTAAGAAAGAGTCTAACTTTTATGTTTGAACAAAATATTTCCTCTCCATTTGTTACCGGTGACTTACAAGCACAAACTAAAGCTTCACCATTGCGCACACAAGCTAAAATAGCGATCAGTAACTACTTATCGCAATTAAATGGCAATGATGTTGATGACATGTACGACCTTGTACTTTCTGAAATTGAAGCGCCGATGCTTGAAGAAGTAATGAAGTATACGCGTGGTAACCAAACCCGTGCAGCTAACTTGTTAGGTATTAACCGCGGTACTTTACGTAAGAAGTTAAAAAAATACGGCATGAATTAATAGTAAGCAATTATTGTTTGCTTTTGAAAGCACCTTCGGGTGCTTTTTGACATTTTAAAGGATTAAAATGTAGGGAAGGAAAAAAGTTTTCTTTCACACTCTCAAATGAGAACCGCCAAGGATATATGTCATAGGCCAGACACAACTTATTTTAAGGTTACAAGATAGTAATGGATACTCCACGCCCAATTAAACGCGCACTACTTAGTGTTTCTGATAAAACTGGTATTGTTGATTTTGCTCGTAGTTTAGCTCAAAAAGGTGTTGATATTTTATCAACTGGCGGTACTGCCAAATTATTAGCCGACAGCGGCATTAAAGTTACCGAAGTTTCTGAATACACCGGACACCCTGAGATTATGGACGGCCGTGTAAAAACGCTTCACCCTAAAGTACACGGTGGGATCTTAGCACGTCGTGGTACAGACGAAGCTGTGATGGCAGAAAACAATATTAGCGCAATTGATATTGTAGTGGTTAACTTGTATCCATTTGCTAATGCAGTAGCTGATGAAAACTGTTCATTAGAAAATGCGATTGAAAACATCGATATCGGCGGACCGACAATGGTACGTGCGGCAGCAAAAAATCATAAAGATGTTACCATCGTTGTTAATGCAAGCGACTATACACGCGTATTAGCAGAAATGGACAGTAACAATGATTCATTGTCTTACCAAACACGTTTCGATTTAGCTATTGCCGCTTACGAACATACTGCTGCTTATGACGGCATGATTGCTAATTATTTTGGTAAAATGTTACCGGCTCATCATAGCGAAGCAGGCACTGAAGCAAGTAAGTTTCCACGCACGTTTAATAGTCAATTTATTAAAACTGAAGATTTACGCTATGGTGAAAACTCTCATCAACAAGCAGCGTTTTATGTAGAAGCGAACCCTGAAGAAGCATCCGTATCAACCGCAAAACAATTACAAGGTAAAGCATTATCGTATAATAATATTGCTGATACAGATGCAGCACTTGAATGTGTGAAAGAATTTGATGAACCTGCTTGTGTTATTGTTAAGCACGCTAACCCTTGTGGTGTTTCAATTGGCGATAATATTTTAGCTGCTTACGAAGGTGCCTATAAAACCGATCCAACGTCAGCCTTTGGTGGTATTATTGCTTTTAACCGTGAATTAGACGCTGATACTGCAGAAGCTATTGTTTCTCGTCAATTTGTTGAAGTGATTATTGCACCTAGTGTATCAGCTGCAGCAGCACAAATTGTGTCAGCTAAACCTAACCTTCGTTTATTAGAGTGTGGTCAGTGGGATACTCAAACAACAGGTTTAGATTATAAGCGCGTTAATGGTGGCTTATTGGTTCAAGATCGCGATCAAGGCAGTGTTTCAAGTGATGACTTAAAAGTAGTCACTAAACGCCAACCTACTGAAGACGAATTTAGAGATTTACAATTTTGTTGGAAAGTAGCTAAGTATGTTAAGTCAAATGCGATTGTCTATGTAAAAAACAGTATGACTATTGGTGTAGGCGCAGGTCAAATGAGCCGAGTATATTCTGCTAAAGTTGCCGGTATTAAAGCAGCAGATGAAAACTTAGAAGTAAAAGGCTCTGTTATGGCATCTGATGCATTTTTCCCATTCCGTGATGGATTAGATGCGGCGGCTGAAGCCGGTATAACTGCTGTTATTCAGCCTGGTGGTTCAATGCGTGATGATGAAGTTATTGCCGCAGCAGATGAGCATGGCATTGCTATGGTCTTTACCGGTATGCGTCACTTCCGTCACTAAGCTTGTTGAGGCTCGCAAGAGCCTCATTTAAGAGTTAATGCATGACATTTAGATAAAGAGTCGTTATCACACGATAATTACACTTTATCTATAAGTTATTTCTGTTATAACTAGTCTAGTTCTTTTGAGTTACTCAAATAAATTCGCCTATTTACTTAAAGTTAATGGAAAATAAACTATGTTATTTACTAAAAAAGTATTCAAAAAAAATAATCTAATGTCAATATTAAGCGCATCTGTGCTTAGTGTGAGCCTTTTATCATCCGGTTTAGCTAACGCTCATGGCCCTACAGATCTTCAAAGTGCTATTGAAAGCGGTGCCCGAAGCGATAAAAATAAAGCGCGTGATGTTTATCGCCATCCAGAAGCAACATTAAAATTCTTTGGTTTTGAGCCATCAATGACAGTTGTTGAAATTACTCCTGGTGGTGGCTGGTATACTGAAATTCTAGCGCCTGCTTTAAAAGATCATGGTAAATTATACGGTGCACATTACCCTGATACTGGTGAAGATAATTACTACAGTAAATCACGTCAACGTTTAGAAAAAAAGATTGCCGATAATGCTATTTTTAGTGAAGTAGAATTAACCGATTTTACCCCTAAAAAAGAAAGCACTTTAGCGCCGAAAAACAGTGCTGATTTAGTCCTTACATTCCGTAATTTACATAACTGGGGTGAGGAAGGGGTTGCCCAAGTGTTTAAAGACTCTTTTAATGCATTGAAAGCGGGTGGCATTTTAGGTGTCGTTGAACACCGTATGCCTGCTTCTCAAGATTGGGAAGCCAACAAGAAAAGCGGTTATATGCCTACAGCCATGGTAGTTAAATTAGCGAAAGATGCAGGCTTTGTATTAGCTGCTAGTAGTGAAATAAATGCTAATGCTAAAGATAATGCCAACCACCCTAAAGGTGTTTGGACATTACCGCCAAGTTTAGCTTTAGGCGATAAAGATAAAGAAAAATACCTCGCGATTGGCGAAAGCGATCGCATGACATTAAAATTTATAAAGCCAGCACTTAAATAAGTGCTGTTTCTAATATTCTAGGAAATAAAAATGAAAGTATTGGTTATTGGTGGTGGTGGTCGTGAACATGCTTTGGCGTGGAAAGCAGCGCAATCGGCAAACGTTTCACAGGTTTTTGTTGCGCCAGGTAATGCAGGCACAACAACAGAAGATAAGTTAGAAAATGTAGCAATTAGCGCTACCGATATTCCTGCTTTATTAACTTTTGTTAAAGAAAATAATGTTGAATTAACCATTGTTGGTCCTGAAGCACCTTTAGTTGATGGTGTTGTTGATACTTTCAGAGCACAAGGACTCGCTATTTTTGGACCGACTAAAGGCGCTGCACAGCTTGAAGGTTCAAAAGCTTTTTCAAAAGATTTCTTCGCTCGTCATAAAATACCTACGGCGACTTATCAAAACTTTACTAACATTAGTGAAGCCAAAGAATATGTTCGTCAACAGGGGACGCCTATTGTCATTAAAGCGGATGGTTTAGCAGCAGGCAAAGGCGTTATTATTGCTGAAAATGAACAACAAGCTTTTATTGCCATTGATGATATGCTTGAAGGCAACAAATTCGGTGATGCTGGCTCTCGTGTGGTTATTGAAGAGTTTTTAACAGGTGAAGAAGCGAGTTTTATTGTCATGATTGATGGCGAAAATATTTTGCCATTCGCTTCATCACAAGATCACAAAGCTCGTGATAATGGAGATAAAGGTCCAAACACAGGTGGTATGGGGGCTTATTCTCCGGCACCTGTTGTTACACAAGCTGTGAATGACTGGGCAATTGAAAATGTAATACGTCCAACAGTTGATGGCATGAAAGCTGAAGGCAATACTTATACTGGTTTTCTTTATGCAGGATTAATGATTGCTGAAGATGGCACAGCTAAAGTTTTAGAGTATAACTGTCGTTTTGGCGACCCTGAAACACAACCTATTATGATGCGTTTGCAATCTGATTTAGTTGAGCTTTGTTTAATGGCTTGTAATGGCGAGTTAGATAAAGCAACAATCGAGTTTGATCAACGAGCAGCCGTTGGTGTTGTGTTGGCAGCAGGCGGTTACCCTAATGATTATGCTAAAGGTATGGTTATTTCTGGTTTGCAAACAAATACCCGTGAAAACGCTAAAGTGTTTCATGCTGGTACTTCAATGAAAGGCGGAAACGTTGTTACCGCAGGCGGTCGTGTTTTATGCGCTACTGCTTTAGGTCATTCAGTTACAGAAGCTCAGCAGCTTGCTTATGAGTTAGTCAATGAAATAAGTTGGGACGATATGTTTTATCGTACCGATATTGCTTATCGTGCGATTTCTCGAGAAATAACAAAATAGTTTAACTGATAATCCAAGTTAATCTCTGGATCGGTGATCGTTATATTTCAGGTAGTTAAAAGATTTTCACCAAGATCGAATTAATTATTATGCAGGTTAAAGCTCGGATCTTTACCTGCTTTCCAAAACACCTCTCGGATCACCTTTATAATTAGTACGTTTTTTAATCAGTCTGGCTATGATTAATAAATCAAATTTTACCACGCAGCCCATGTATACCAACACATGTCACTCTTTAATAGTATACTAAAAATCTAATATTTTCCATTGTTTTTGACTGTGTTCCAATTGTTGATTGTGACTGTTAATAGGGAGTGTTTTGAAGAGGGAGTTATAAAGGAGTTTATTCATTTCGGAAAGAAACTTATAAAGTGAGTGAGGATAGGATGATTATCTGATCTTATAATTTGATGAAAGCTCATCAATCATTTGAAACTATATCGTTTGCGTTGATTAGACTACCTTTCAAGCCATGTCATGAATTGAGGTTTAGATACTATTATTGAATCTAACATCAAAGGAGACGCCATGCATCCATTAATGTCACCTGTCCAAGTTGAATGAAGTAAATCACCATAAGTTAGATTATTTTTTATTAATAATGGCTCGCTTGCATTAACTGTTATTGTTTCTCCCTCTCCTTTAATATTTGTACTCATATGTTTTAGTAATAACTTGGCAACATCCAGGGTATTAAAAAGTCGATTTTCAATAGTTTCAGCGTTAACAGCACAAGGAATAAAGCCGTCACTGGTTAGATAATTTAAATCAGCAACAGACAAACCTAATGAAGTGGCTAAATTGAAAAGATTGATATAATAACGGCCTATATTTGGTTCTTGCTCAGCTTCATCTTTTGAATCTTCTTTAACTTCGTATTCATTTCGCTCAACTAGTGGATATTTTGGAAGCCTGCGACCATTTTTTAAAAGGGTATTATACCCTACATGCCTTTTGAACATACTAATGGGGCTTGGCTCATTTGGTAAAGCTCTCTTTCGGTTATCAGTTATTGCTTGCTCCCAATCAGGAAACGTTTTTCGGTGTAAAACTGACATTGCTTGCAAGACCAGCGTTGAGTGTTCTTTAGTATAAGGCATTGTGGCTCTTGGAACATAAGCTGTATCAAATGGTCTAGCCATTGCAGCAATTGCTGCACAAATATGAGACAAATATATTGGTTGTGTAATATCTCCGGTTAAACTTGGCCAAGTAGCCTTTTCTGCACCATATCTGCGAATTACAGGAGTTGTCGGTACTGGTAAATCAGCCCATTTTAATTGGCAATTAGGACAACATTTTAAAATGTTGCTATGCCACTTATATGCCTTGTCGCATAATGGGCAAGTATCTAAGAGGTTGCACTTATGCTCATAACAACGGGCAACTGTACCTAGTGACCAGCGCCAATCGAAACGTTCATGCTCAAGTATGCATTTTGGACAAACCCTTGGGAAATCAACTAGTAGCTTTTTGAACATTCTACCTGGTTCATTTAGCCAAGATAAATCTCCAATTGTCATTAAACTATTTATTTCTTCAGTCATATCTCTACGGCAGACCTTTGATAATGCTGAAATTAAATTCTGTTGTTGTTGCGTGTTCCACTCATACCATCTAGTGAGCTTAGGTTTTTCCATGCCTATTGCTTGTAAGAATTGAGGTAGTGTTCCTATACCGTGTGCATAGGCTAATCTAAGTAAGTAATCTATATGTGTATCTCCCTGCAAAGGTGATGGGCGATAACCTAAGAGCGCATTCAAGATGACTCTCCCTCTCTAGTGCCTGGTTTAGCTGAAGGTTTTTTCGGTTTCTCTTTCAACGAATCGATATAAGCGAGATATTTTGTTTCGACAATGGTGAGTGTAGCTTCAAAAGGGTCAAACTTACCTAAATGTTCATTAATACACATAGTTTGGTAAACTGAGCCTATATCCTCTTTAGTAATGACTGGTTTATTTGGGTTGCGAATAAGTGTCTTTAATAGAAGACGAGAGATAAAACGAGGTATGCCACGTGTTGCTAATAGTAGTCTTATTAACATATCAGGATCAGATAAAGGAATAATTGAAAAACCAAGTTCAGTAAGTGTATTATCTATGGACTTAACAAACGCAATAAAATCTAACTTATTTTCTTCTTTTACTACATTAAACGGAGTTAATGTTACTCGCTCAGTACAAACGCGCTGGTTAAGCTCAGGAAACATTTTTAAATAGTCAATGCCTTCAGATGAGCCAGAAAAAACTACTGATAAGCCTAAATCATCTATTAGCACTTTCATAAAGGTGACTACATCATTGGTAGATACTTGAGCATATCTGCGAAGTAAATGTTGAAATTCATCAAAGATGATCATGCGTACTTGTTGATATTCAATCATCCGGTATAACTTAACTAAGATAGAATCTGTTTTTTTACTTGATGGAGAAATATGTACGCCATTGTAAAGCAGTTTTTCTGCTACTCTATTGACTGTGGGCCTGCCTGGTACTCGAATTTTTAAAATTGGCAGTTTTGTAAGCTCTTTTGTAGGTTGATACTGTTCAAGCGCATATATTTCACCGATAAATGTTTCTAGAGCAAAAGTTTTACCGACTCCTGGTGAGCCATCAATGACGCAACCGATACCATCTGTACCTCCCAATAGGCCCATTTGAAAATTTTCATGTAATACTGAAATGGCGCGTTCAAAAGTATTGTGCTTAATGGTTGCGTGGTAAAATGAACGAATATTTTCAGGTAGTAAGCTTGGATCAAACTTGGCGGTGTTATGATGGCTTAGCCTAATAGGAACATGTTCAAACATTTTTATGTGCCTTAGTGTTATTGATGTCGTCAGCGCTGAAAATAGAGCCGGATTGAGTAGAATCATTTGATTCTGGTGTATTCGTTGGTGTATTTGATTCACCTGGTTTGTATTGCTCTTCTGCGTTAGCTACTGCTTGTTCAATATCTTCTGGGTTGGCGTCACGCTGCTTTTTGCTGATATTTGCTTTGCGTTGTTTCTCTGATTGTTTCTTTGCTTCTATCAACATTTGGTTGTCAGTTAGTACATTACCGCCAGTGAAGCCTTTGTTTTTATAAGGAGAAGGGGCTATTGCGTTAAACTCAGCCAAAGACATACCAGGCTTAACTCTTGGATCTTCAGTAACAACTACAAATTCATCCCCCATCACATCATCGATGACCGTGATTGAGTACAAGTCAACAGTGGAGTATTTACACTTAACTGTTGGCGGCTCTCCAGAAGCTTTTAAACGCATACCTATTGCCTTTATACGCCCATCCCAGTCGTTGTATTTAACGCGGTTAATCACTACACCGTCTTGAGAGTCGTCTCCTAAAATACGTGCTACTCGTATTTGTCCTGCTGGGTGCATTATTCTTTCATGATTAACTGGTGTTTCTGGTGTCCATCCATCGGCAATGCATTGGTCGTATTTTTCTTGAGGGGATAATCCATTAAGACCTGAATGAGAGCGTTGGTGGTAATCGTCTGTTACCCAAAGTTCAAATAAGTCACGCACCTCTTTAGCGGTTAAAACAGCTTCAGTTTCTGCATCAAAGTCAGTTTCTTTTTGCTCCTCAACAGTACCTCCATATCCTGCAATATTAACTGCATAACGTTTACGAATACTGTAATTTAGACGCTCAATAAATGGCTTGAGCCAAGGAGCGTAGCTTTGTACGATATTTATTGTACTACCTGACATTAATACAAAGCCCTGTGTCTCCATCGCGACAAATCCTGGGCCACCATCAACCACTAGTTCTTCAATCACGCCATAAAGTGGCATTCCATTGGTGCATTCAGGATTTAAGCTTTCTTTAGGCTTTGGACAAATGGCGTGTCGAATCGCAGATACGACAGTCGAGGCAGGCTCTCCTTTTCCTATTTGCATCTCATATCCCAATATCATACGTGTGTGACAGTCAATCAAAATTATAAACAGCAATGTACCTAGGTAATTGCCTTCTTCATCTCTGACACCAATAGCCAAATTCAACCCATCGGCTTCCACGCGTTGGAGAGGGCGGGAGGTGATGTAACGCTTTACAGAGTTTCTCAGGATGCGCTTGACTTCTTTACGGCTTAAATGCTTTTTAATTAACAATTCAGGAGATAGTCCGTGTACCCAATTGCGAAAAGTCTCTCGACAAGGAAGCTGATCTAAAGTCAATTTAAGAGTATTCTTGGCTCTAATTATAAAGGCATCAAAGACATCTTGAATTGAAGGTGGGCGGGGCTTTAAAAACAACTCATCAACGACTTTAAGTGCAAAATGTTTAATTTTTTCATCGTACTTAGACTTTCTAGTTTTATGGCCTGTTTTCATTACAGAAGCTGCTACACCCATTGAGTGTGTATTTTGAAGTCGTGCCCATTCACCTAACTGTGAAATGCTTGGTGGTTTTCTACCACTAAATTGTGCTTTACTGTTAAGTGTTTCCGTGGCATTGCGTATAGCTTTTTTACGAACTTCTACACCGCCCACTTTGCCAGGCCCAGTTAGTTTGTGAAGCTCATCGACAAAAAAACGTCTATATTTAGTTTCAATTTGTTGTTCAAGTGTTAGTGTATTAGAGCCTTGGAAAGGTGATTTGTCTTCAACAAAAAACAAATGATTATTGAGTGCATTATCGTATTCATCATTGGTCATCATCTGCGGTGTTAAACTTTCGTCATCAAATGCGATCGCAACATGATTTGTATCGACTATTTTCAATGTGCCGTTCTGGTCATGATAGCGAATACGTGCGCCTGTTATTTTTTTATTCATATCGTTACTTCCAGCTCAAAACAAGATTCGACCAATGTTGTGTTAGATCACAGTCAAAAAGTTTATGAGCAATACAGCGCTTTACTAACCAAATTGGTAGCTTCTTCTTACTAGCAGTCTCTTGTAGTGCTTCGATATGAAGGCGCTTCCATTTAAGCCCATGTACTAATTGATTAAATAAAGCTTGTGGTGGTTCATGTAGGGTTGAAGGATGTAATTGACGAATATTATCTACGCGATACCCTACACGAATGTCTACTTCCGTCATCACTCGAAAAATATTATTTTTATTCAAGGCTTTGTAATGAAGTTTTAACAGTCCATGCTTGATTAAATTTTCCGGCTCATTTGCATTTTCTACGTACTTAATTTCATCTTTGTAGTTTAAAGTGCTTTCATGGTATGCGCCATCAGGTGTGTAGCGTTGAAGGTTACCATTGATATCATGATATTCAGTATGCTCTGGTTGCATCATAAAGCCTGAATCAGCGGGTAGATCAAATCGCTTCCATTCAAAATAGTCCCGCTCTAAATCACTATCGAATATCCCAGCTTTTCTGTGTGTATTTGAAAAACCAATTCTGGTGTTCCTAACAAAGGATTGTTTTGCTTGAATTCGTGCTTTCATTTTTTAACCTATTAATGAGTCATATATCTTTATAGTCTAGTAGATAAAAATCATTTTTAAACAGGTAAGATGTTGAATTAATTGTATATAAAATAAATTTAGATTTATTTTATATATTTTGAATGTGAGATAAATAATTGAATATAGAAGGATTAATATGTGAAACAAAAAAGTGAAATTAATAAGGCTTATAATATATCTAATTAACTGTTTTAAAACTAAATTCAACTTTTTTTCAGTGTGTTGGCGGTAAAATTAAAGAAAATAGTGAATTAATAAACATTATAATATTTATAAATAGTCATGAAGTTTGAAATATCATTATATTTCAGTTTGATAGTGTTTTATTCTAAAAAGGAAGAGAATGATGCCTTACTCGACCTTTGTTGAAAAAGGTAGGGATGAAACGATTAAAGCGCTATATCATCTGAAATATTACAGAAACTTCGTTGTTTTTTAACTGTATATGCCCAATCGAAGGTTATTTAAATAAAGTAGTGCGCGTGGCTAGAGAGGAGGCATCAGATTAAATACTTTGTCCGTCACCCAAAGTAAGTTGACGGTGTATACCCTATAAAATCTTACCTGACCTTAAGAATGCAAATATTGTAATTATCAAGTAAGTGCCTAAAAGATATTGACATAATAACTTTAATTAGATGATAATCGTAACAATGGTCGGCTCAACCAGCGGTTGAATTTTACTTCTTTCAAACAAAGAGTCATCCCCTAAAATTATTCAGGGTTACTGTTTTTATATCCTTAAGCCAAGGAGTAAGGCGATTTGCGTCTGGCAAAGTTACAGGTGTAAACCATGAATAATTCTACTTCGACACGCTCGAAAAAAAATAATGCACAAAACTCATATCTAGTATTTAATGAATTCCACTTCGCTGAATTAAGAGGTTTGTCCCCAGACTCTATTAAGTCAACTGCGAAAGATGTTAGTCAAAACTCTAAAAAACATAGTAATGAACATCGGAAGCAAATTAAAAAAACAACTGCTCTTAATTGGATTGCAAGAACTCTAGGTGTTAAAGGAGGATTCTCTGGTTACAACAAATGTTATCAAGATGAAATCCTTCCTTTTATGGCTAAACATAACCTACTAAATAGAAGTGATTTGTTTACTTTTAGGCAGAAGGGCTACTGCATGCCTGTCACAAGTATTTCCCCACAAAAGTTATCAGAACGTTTGTTTTTTAACGGAACCAAAGTACCTTCAAAAATTTTCACAGGATATAACTTTCCATTTGATAACACTTTTTCTGATGGGCATTACTTGGTTAATGTTTACGGGCCTGAAACGGTTGATGACCTTAAAACGGTGGGGATAAAAAGAATAACGACTAAGTGTAAGTCCTCTATTGATAAAGATCAGAAGATTGTACAGCAATATCGTAATGTAACTCTTAAGCATTTGCCAAGCGACTATAAAAATCGAAGCGTAATTGATGTCATTATTGGTAAATATTTGATGGATTTGAGGTTGGGTTTCAATTTATTAGGTGATCTGCTTATTGAGCCAAATAACTATGGTGTCGAACTTCAACTGTATTCAACAAAAGATCATGATTGTGAAGTTGAATCCTATATTGCAACTAAGGCATGTGAGTTATTTGGTGAGCGAATAAGAGAGTTTTCCGAGGGGTGGTTAGAAGTCATTCCTTTTAATGAAAGTTTGATTTTTCTGAAAGGACAAAATGGTGAATATGATTTTGTCTTTAAAAATATGCGTGATAAACCTTTTGTGTTCAACTTTCGTGATGGTGCTCTTAAGCTAAAAGACTTACCTACTTGTATTAATGATTATGACTTTTCGCGTTGGTATTATTTTAACTATCAAGGGCAAAGGGAGCTTGATGAACATCATGCAGAGCAGCTCCACTACCAATGTGGTGGTAGTGGAATGGATTATCCTGACTATAGCTTACTTAAGGCTTTCTACACTGAAAATGAGACCTACTCAAGTGAAAGACATAAAACAACTACAGCAACACCTAGAGGTGATGAGTTCAAGGCTGTTTCTAATACGGGCTTAAAAATTACAGATTTAGTTACTATTGCGGAATTTGATGAATTTATTAATGCTAACCCCGAATATTATCGATATCGAGAACAGAGCTTTCCTTGGGAGCGAGAAGAGAAAGAAATAAAAGGGATAGATAGAAATAATTTAGATAAGGATAAGTCTCTTCCTGTAGCCTGCACTTGGTATGATGCTATGGCTTATATCAACTGGAAAGAGCAAAAAACTGGAATTCCGTTAAGGTTACTTACAAAAGTTGAGTTTGAAACCATTCGTGGAAAAGGGGCATTACTTACTAATAAAAAGCCAAAGGATAATTTACCCGGCATAGAGGTTCGTGAAAAAAGGGAAGTAGACATGGATGTTGTCGAAAAGGAGATGGGGGGGCCAGATACATTTGTTAGATTCCCTAGAGAATTAAAATGGGATGTCATGGAAGATGGTACTAAATTTATTCTATTAAACTTTTTCGCAGAATGGGTAATGGAAAATACTTGTGTAAGAAGTGGGGACTTATCTAGTTTCTATGGTGATCATTGCTTTAGAGGTATGAGTCTAACAACAACAGGTGCATATAAGAAAACAAAGATAGGCTTTCGTTTGTGTTACGAGGTTGAACACGAAGAGTAGTTTCGTTGAATTCGAAATTTAACTTTTATGTAATCAATCTTTATAACAGGAATAAAAAATGTCTTATATTGACGAAAGCCAAGCCAAAGGGCTTGTTAAACGTATATTTAGAAGCTTATATGCAGCCCGAGATAAGTTCTATGTCCATAGCTTAGACTCATCTCAAAGAAAAATATGCAAGAAAATCAAGAGGGAGTGCCAAGATAAACCAAGTACAGTGTTTATAGCCGAGCGTTTTGAGAATACGAATAAATGGCAGGTAATTTGGGGGGAGTGGTGTTTATTTAGTACAAGTGTTGATGTCTTTTCAGTGTGTAATGATATAGAGAATTACGACAAAATTGCATTTGATTTGACTATTAATGTAAAAGGAAAGTTTAGCTTTAAAAACTTTTATGTTGTGTTATCTAAACACGCATTAAAGCGCTTAATCATGAGGAGTAAGGAATCCTTAAAAAACTCTCATGATTTGAATATGTTTCTAAAAAAACTGACAAAAAAACTAGTTTTTTCCGCGGTCGAATTGTCAGATCAATTTATCAAAAACAGTGGGAAACCTGTTAGTGGTTATACCGTAATTGATGATGTATTTTTACCGCTAGCTTTTGAGATGGGAATAAATAAAAGTGGAAAGCTAGCTGCAACTTGTACGATTAAAACGTTCATGCCTGCACATTATGAAGGTGCAGTAGCAGAATTAAAGAAAAGGAACCCTATAAAATATAAAGCAAACTTTTTTGATTATGAAAGTAATTTTATCATCTTAGATACCTGAAATTAATAATTATAGTAACGCAACCAATTGTTTTGGTTGTGATTTCCTCACTCTGTCGGTTGTCAAGCGAACGAGTGAGGATGGTTATGAGAAGAGCCAACCCTATTTTGAAACTACTCATATTGATTTAAAAACTCTTCATTCTTTTTGTTGTTATTTTCTACATCGGCCAGTAACATCTCTTTTTCATTATCACTTAATATCGATAATAATGACCTAGAGTGTTCCTCAAGGTAGTTATGTAACTTAACTCGTTGCTCTTTGTTCATTTCTTGATAAGTCGAATACAATGGATAGATATTGATAAAATAGACAGTTTATCAATCGCTTTTGATCATAAGATGATTATTGAACAAGCCAAAGAGCGCCTTCAACAAAAAGCACTTTATTCGGTGGTTCTTGTTTATGGTTTACCTGAGTATTTCACTATGGGCCAGCTAAAGTCTGTTATTGAAACGATCATCGGAAATACGATACAACGTAAAAGCTTAATTAGACGTATTGAATCGGCAGACATGTTTGAAACAATCGGTGAAAAAGTAAAATCAGGTGGTCGTTTAGCCCAGCAGTACAAAGTGAAAGCTGGCGTTGATATAGTTAATTTTGAGCGTAATTTGAGTAGTTAAGTTTTGCTACCCCCAAGGATAGGATAAGGTTTATTTTGAAACTAGTATTATTACCAGGAATGGATGGAACAGGAGAGCTATTTGATGAGTTCTTGTCATACCATGATGGTGATTATTTAGTTATTGCCTTGCCACAACAGGGACCTCAAGATCATTCTTATTTAGCTAAATCATTAGAGAGGCAACTGCCAAAAGAAGACTATATCTTACTGGCAGAGTCGTTTTCGGGGGGCATAGTTCCAGAGTTACTAAAGCAAGGTCTCACTAATATGAAAGGGGTTATATTTGTAGCTAGCTTTCTAAGTTGTCCTAATAGATACCTGCTACCGTTAGCTAAGGTTTTGCCAATAAAAGCGTTGGCTTCAGCCCCATTATCCCAAATTGGTCATAAGTTCTTATTATTTGGCAAAGGTGCATCAAAAGCACTTCTGTCTAAATTTATAAAAGTAACTGAATCAATCCCCGAGCATATTTTAAAAAATAGATTAGCTGTAATGAACCAGCAAATAGTTCCCTCAACTACCTTTGATGTCCCCACCGTTTATATTCAAGCGCTTTCAGATAGGCTTATATCACCTGGAAAAAGTCGAGAGCTTAGCAATGTATTTAGAAATATTGAGTACATTGAAATAGATGGGCCTCACTTTCTATTACAAGCAAAACCGAAAGAATCCTCACAAGCAGTTGCTACTGCCGCTGTATTAATTATGAATAATCAAGGGAGTTCATAATGCCATTCACGCCAATACACATGGGACCCGGAATCCTCATTAAATCATTACTGCAAGGCAGTTTTAGTTTAATGGTATTTGGCTGGACTCAAATTGTTATGGATATCCAACCACTTAATAAACTGTTAAGATTTTCAGAGAAGAAAAATGACACAATCACATAAACATCATTATGTTCCTGAGTGGTATCAAAGAGGATTTATGTTCGATGGACAAAAATCCTACTTTAGGCTAGATCTATCTCCTGAAACCATTAAAAGACCTGACGGTAAAACAATTAAAAAAGGTGAAATACTCACTAAAGGACCTACTAGGTTTTTCTATGAAAAAGATTTATATACAACCAAATATTTCGAGCACGAAAACGATGATATAGAGCGATATTTATTTGGAAAAATTGACACTGATGGAGCAGCCGCAATACCTGCGATGGCATCACCAGATTGGATGAAGTTAATTCACCCTCATATAGTTAACTACTTTGAATATATGGATGCTCAGCGCCTTAGGACACCTAAGGGCTTGAATTGGTTAATCCAAGAAACTAAGCCTAAAGACTACAATGACTTACTCATGAAAATGCAAGAAGTTCGAAGAATGCATTGCACTATGTGGGCTGAAGCATCTATGGAAATTGTTAGCGCAAATGAGTCAGATGTTAAGTTTATCGTTAGTGATAGTCCTGTTACTTTTTATAATTCTGTATTCCATCCAGGCAATATTAAATGTAAGTTTCCCGCTGATCCTGAAATTTACTTAAAAGGCACAAGAACCATTTTTCCATTGGATATGAACCATTGTGCAATATTAACGAATGTTGAATATGCTCGAAATCCAGGCAAACTTAAAGCTTCTAAGCCTCGAACCAATCCTAGGTATTTTGATGAAACCATTATCAAATATGATGACATAATTCGAGAGCGTGAATTGGATACCCAACAAGTACTTTCAATAAACTACATATTAAAGAGTCGTGCAACCAAATACATCGCGGCAGCAAATGAAGATTGGTTATTTCCTGAGAAGCATCTTAAAAAAAATAATTGGGGATCTTTTGATAAAATATTTATTTCTAACAGTACCAAGTTGTTTGGCAGAGATAAGGAAGTTTTTATTGGAGGAAAAAGCGGAAAACTAATTGCTACTCAAGATGAGTTTGGTCGCAAACCAAAATCGAAAAAAGAGTGGCTAGAAAAGGAGAAGCAGGCTCAAGCAATGAAAGACCATGTGATGAAGTTATTGGCTAAAGAGAAACCTTTCAAGCAGAAGTCCTAAATAGAGTGATATTAAATGCAGATTTATTGATAGTCGCAAGTTATTAGATGAGCAATAATCTATTTGTAACATTTTGAAATTAGGTTTCGAACATTATATTCACTTAAAACCCAAAGCCCTCGTGGTGCTTTATTTTTGGCTGCTTTTGAAGCTAAAGGGGGACTTTATTCATAACAAAGCAATTATTGGCTTTTTAAGCTCCCCGATTAATTCAGTGAAAAACTATTACTTAGCATAATTAAAGTTATGACCAATAAAATTTGGTCATATTATTCGCATGACATTGGGCAATTAACTGAAACAAATTTATTAAGGTGTAATTAATGAAAAAAACGATGCTAATAGAAGCAATACTTGTCCTGCTAACTGGAGTGGCTCTAACGTTATTAAAATATTTCGAAGGAGGTATGGATTCAGTAAATGAGTTGGCAGATGCGGTTGAGACTAATGGAGTAGTAATATATTCATCACTCCTATTTCTCGCATTAGCTGTTATAAGCCGACATACTCGTAAAAATTACGGAATTAATGTTTATCATCATAAAGAAAACATGAAATTTGCCGAGGAAGTCTTTGAAGGTATAGGTTCTGGTTTGCTAAGTATTTATAGGCTAATTGTCGGAATTTTAATTACGGTCCCTTTTCTTTGGCTTATAACTGAGCCAGCGACCTTTAATTTTACAAAGGCAGGTCTAATATTTCTTTACGGTATTGCGTTCTTCATTGGCCTACTAATTTTATCTTGGATTAACAACAGTTCAAAAAGTAACTAGGCTATTCAGTAAAATTTCTTAACTCCTGTTAACGGGGCTTATTTGGGGCTGCTTTTGAAGCCAAAAGGAGTGACGTTGGTCTAGGTGTTTTTATTACGAAAAATTAAACAAATGGCTACTTGTTACTACTTTTTTTACAATTTTTATAGCAATATTTATTGGTTAATATCAAGTCTATTACTATTTATTTATGATAGGCTTACGTTAAGTATAATGATGGTATTGTTCGCGTTAGCTAGATTAAGGAATAACAGGCTATGGATAAAGCTTGGATAAAAATAATAAAAATTACGGGTTCAGTTGGGGTCATGGGGCTACTTTTAAGTACCTTGATGATGCATTTATTTAGCAGTGAAATAGTTAACCTACTGGGATCAGATAAGTTATTTTACCTAATAATTATAATTCTCTGCGTAATAGCTGTGGGACTAATTTTCGCTATTTTGAAACCCAAAAAATTAGAAAAAACACCCTCACTAAATGTTACACCGAAAAAAGATGTCAAAGTTACATATGACAATGGCTCCACTCACAACGGTAACAATAACTTTTAGCTATGGAACAGAAAAACGAAGTTACCTATGATGGTGCTGTTCATAAAGGCGATAATAACTTTGTTCCACTTAGTTCATTAGAACAAGCTATAGAGCAAATTAAAAAGAGTCTTGGTGAAGATAAAAGTGCGGTAGATATTATAGAAGAATTGGCTGATTATATTACTGATCACCCGACAAGAGAGATTATTGGGCTTGAAAACAAGCTAATTAAAGGTAAACGAGAAGATCTATTAGATCGAGCTACGTTGCTAAAGAATAGGTTTGAACGTAGAGTCGCCAAAAATCAAATGTCTTTAGCTGAACAACATGTTTATGTTCAAATTCTTTCAACTATAAGTACCGTGTGGTATTCCAAAATTAAGCCATTAATAGATATTGAAAGTTCAAAAACAACAATCGATAAAGCAATACAAGAAGAGCTAATTGAGCCTGTTCATAAAGCTGCCGTTAGGTATGACACTCTAGCGACAACAGAATTAGTTAGTGGTATGCTGTATTTCCTTACAGGTAAATGTCACTTAGGTTGGAATAAAGCATGCTAATGTATCACCCAGCACAGGATGTTAATCATTGTGTTTTCAGACTTTTATTAATACTTGAGCATACAGAGCATGAAAAACTCAACACTGATGTTTATCGTTTAATTGACTTCTATACATTATTTCCATCGCTGCTCAAACTATTAAAAACACTCCCTGTGCCAGTTAATAAATGTCGTAAGGCGTTTTCAGAAGTAGAAGAACCTTTTGAATCATTGAAAAATACCAAACGAATTTTACATGAATTGGAAGCATTACAGAGCGTTGCGATACAAAACTTACTTGCTAAACAATTGCTTGATATCGATGAATATAATAAAGGGTATTTAAAACGCAGTGATGTGAAGTTGCCTGAAGTGTTTTTAGGTGCGTTGAATAAGTCAAATATAGTAAGCAAAGAATGGTTTAAAGGTTTAGTAAATGAGTTTCCGAGAGCGAAATTTGTTGGTGGCAGCGGTTTAAAAGCTCGAACTGGTTTAATGGAATATAGATATGATGTGGAGAAACGATGAGCAGGTCTAAACTATTTATTAATCGTTTTGCAGTACATGGTTCAGGAAAGTTTGTTTATGACCAAAAATTTCACCCTGGAGTAAATATTATCAGGGGGGAAAATGGTACAGGTAAATCTACAATTATGGATTTACTTAACTATGCTCTTGGCGCAGAAATATCAGATTGGACAGTTGAACAACAAAAATGTGAATGGGTCGCAGTAGAGGTTTCTCTAAACGGTCATTTTGCAACACTAAAGCGCACTATCACTAGTACAGGGCAAGAAAAAGTATTTTATCTCGATAAAACAATGGATAACGCTCTACTTTCATTGGACGGTTGGCGTAAATATCCGATGAGGCGAAGTAAAGATACACATAGCTTTTCCCAGCATATGTTCGAACTATTAGGTTTGCCTCGTCATAAAACGGATGATGATAAAAACCTAACGATGCACCAGATTCTAAGGCTTATGTATGTAGATCAACTCTCGGCAACGACTAAACTGCTTAAAGAGGACTATAAATTTGACAATGTTACGTTTAGAAGAGCGATAGGTGAGTATTTACTAGGTATTGATGATCTTGAAGCATATAACTTGCGTCAAGAATTAATCGAAGCAAATAGAGAATTTGAAAAAGCTAATGGTGAACTAAAAGCCATTTATCGAATGTTTGGTCACGATGAATCTTTGATCAATGTAGCGGTGTTGAATCAAGACATTGCCGAGGTAACAAAAAATATAGAAAAGTTAAATAAAGAGAAGGTAACAATACGAGCTTCTGTACCCGAAGCAGCAAGCCAAGAAGTTGCTAATAAAGTTAAAGAGCTTGTTAAAATTATTGATACTGAATCTGATAAATTAGCTGCACTGGAGTCAGAAAAACAAGAGTTAACAATTGAAATAAACGAAACAAAACTTTTTCTTAAATCTTTAGAGGAAAGGAAGGCAGCATTAACAGAATCACAGGTGACTTATAGTGTGCTTGGTAATGTTGCTTTTGAATATTGCCCTTCTTGTTTAGAGCCTTTAGAGGTTAACGAAGATGAACATGGTTGTGGACTATGTAAAAGCAATAAGAAGGTAGATGATAAAGATTTTGCTTATTCGCAACTATTGAATGAACTAAACTTTCAAATAAAAGAAAGCAAAAAAATAATTGAAACCTTTGAAAGTGACGTAGTAAAAATTGTTGCAAATACTCCAAGTATTAAAGAAAAAATATTAGCAGCAAAAACTGAATTAAAAGATTTTAACACCTCTACTGATGACAAAGATGCTTTATTGCAAGATATTTCGACTGAAATTGGTTTTAGCCGTAGTCAAATTTTGTCTCTAGAAGATAAGCGTGAACAAGTATCTAGGGTAGAGTCGCTAAAACGTAAAAAAGAAGAAGCAAACCGAAATATTCAAAAAATATCGGCTAAGTTAGAGCGCATATCTATTTTGCAAGAAACACGACATACGACCGTTTTTAATTCCATTGAATCTAAAGCAAAATCATTACTTAAACTTGATGGTGGGTATGAAACTGAGTTTGATAATGCTGAGGATGTTGTATTCGATTTTGCTAGAGACAAAATGTATGTAAATGGAAGAAGTAAATTTTCTGCTAGTTCAATGGTTGTCATGAAAAATAGTATTCGCTTTGCTATGTTTGCTCAATCTGTTGATGACCGTTTCTCTAGATTTCCTAACTTGATTCTTATGGATAATATTGAGGATAAAGGGATGAGGGAAGAACGAAGCCAAAACTTCCAACGTCAAATGGTTGATGTTTGTTCAAGTATAAAAGATGAATTTCAGCTAATTTTTACAACATCTATGATAGCTGGCGAACTAGATGATACAGCCATGTGTGTTGGCCCTTCTTATCCTAAAGGAACGCACACTTTAGAATTTTAGTTAATTAAGCTATTGCTTTTAAAGAAGCTAGCGGAAGCTGGTTTTTTATCTAACGGCTGCTAAGAAACTTAAATCAATATTAGTGGAGTTTGATCGTTGTTAGATTTTACAAGTGGTTTATCGCACGTTACGAACGATTTGATAAATTATAAATATTGTGGTCACAAAATAATGACTGAATAATTGATCCAGCATTTAGTTTGCGAAAGACTATTTTACACATTTTGATATTTTGCTGTAGGCCATGAAAACATTAGGATTTTGTTCGCAAGTTAATTTTGGATCGGTTCAGAAACTAACTTGGATTATCATAACGACTATTACTTATCAAGCCTCTTCATTCTATAGTGGAGTTTAGGGGCTTTTTTATACTTAATTTGTAAGACATGTCTTAAGTTATTAAAGCTTAATTATCTTTAATTGAAAATCCTTTAAATAAATTTATTTGTAACTTAATGATTTTTAATAACAATATTTATATTTCATTGGCTTGCGTTGTTTTTGGATACAGTATTCTAAATTTAAAGGGGTGGGTACTGGTGAATTTATCCATTATTGATATGCTTGGTGTATAAGTTGTAAAGCATTAAAAAATGAAGAGCTAGAAATTCCAAGGAACGGATTTATGTCACCAGAACAGCTTCAGCAGTTACAAAAGCTTCGTGCTTCTTTCGAAAGTGGATTCGCGACCTCAGCGGATATTAAAGAGCTATCAGAATTATTAACGTTAATTAACCACCGCCATGAAGACGAAATATTTAACAAAACTCAATTAGACTTTGACTCATTTAGCTAACTTTCCAGTTAGCCTATTTGTTAGGTTTAACAATCAAGTCATCAGTGAATGAGTAACAAGCTTGTGTCGCTAACTAATAATCGGAAGTGGTAAATTTAGCCGCATCAATTATCGACCATAAATGAAACACTGCGGCAATAACTGCAGGAAAAACTAAAATCCACAACGCATATCCACCCACGGTCACGATGGCAAAAATTAATGCTGCCAATAAACGCCCTTGAACTAATTGTCCTAAACCGGGAAAAAAGACATTACAAATCGCCGCAATTACATTTCCGCCTGAACCTTGCTTTGACATTTTTACTCCTTTTTTAAGTAATTTATAGCCTAAATGTGTTGGTATAAGCTAACATTTACATCATAAGATATTTTAATCATTTATAAAGCCAATATTTGTTAAAAAATATGAATTTAAATAATTACCTAGAACAATTACCTTCTTTTCATCAAATCGTTAGCTATTTAAAATATTTGATTAGGCGTGTAAAAAGAGAACAGATCCATGTGGTTGCTGGCTATCTTGCTTATGTCAGCTTGATGTCTCTTGTGCCATTAATGATTGTTATGTTGTCAGTCATGACTGCCTTTCCTATTTTTTCTGATCTTCGACAAATCATTGAAAATTTTGCCTATAGCCATTTTCTACCTACTGCAGGTGAAGTTATTCAACAGCATATCAATGGTTTTGTTGAAAATGCCTCTAAAATGTCTGCGGTCGCTATTTCATTTTTATTTATGTTAGCACTTTTATTAATCTCTTCGATTGATAAAAGTTTAAATAAAATATGGCGCGTTAAAGATAAACGACGTTTTATTATTGCTTTTTCGATGTACTGGATGATATTAACGTTAGGCCCTGTGTTGGTTGGCAGTGGTATCGCAGTAAGCTCTTATTTAGTGTCGTTAGTTTCTTTGGGAGATTATGATGTATTAGGTACGGTGAATATATTTGTCCGCTTATTGCCTATGCTTACTTCTATTGCCGCCTTTGTACTTTTATATGTGTTAGTGCCGTACAAGCACGTACCTATAAAGTATGCGCTTATTGGTGGAGGATTAGCGGCTATGTTATTCGAATTTGCCAAAAAGGCATTTGTTATTTACGTAACACAACTGCCTTCTTATCAAGCGATTTATGGAGCGTTAGCGATTATTCCGATCATGTTCTTGTGGGTTTATTTATCTTGGCTGATTGTCTTAGTTGGCGCAGTATTTACGGTTTCATTGCAAGAGTTTGTCGAGAAAATGATGCATAAAGTAAAGCATGAGCCTAATGTTTAGTGTCACAGTATAAATCATCAATTGATTATTGGGCGAATTACTGTATTAGGGTATAAGCTTATTTAATTAATAAAACAATAGGGTTACCTTATGTCTCGCACCTTATTTCCTAAGTTATCAAGCTACCAGAAGGAATGGTTTTCCGTTGGTGAAAAGCATCAACTTTACCTAGAGCAATCGGGAAATCCAAATGGTATACCCGTATTGTATCTGCATGGCGGTCCAGGAGGAGGTTGCAGTAAAAATCATCGCCGTTATTTTGATCCAAGTAAATATCGCATAATTTTATTTGACCAACGAGGTTGTGGTCGCTCTAAACCTTCGCCAAGTATTGAAGAAAATACGCTGGAGTATTTGATCAGTGACATCGAAAAAATTCGCCTTTATTTAGGAATTGAACAATGGCTCATTACTGGCGGTTCGTGGGGCACAACACTCGCTTTAGCTTATGGTATTGAACATGCAGATAAAATATTAGGCTATATTTTACGCGGAATTTTTTTGGGGACACAATCAGAATATCATTGGCTTTATAATAAAGATGGAGCAGCCAAGTTTTATCCCGAATATTACCGTAAATTTATCGCACAGCTTTTCAAGCATGAACGCGAAGATCCCTTAGCGGCGTATCATCATGTATTGTCTTCAAGCAATGAGGTGGCCGTTATTGCTGCAAGCAAAGCGTGGTGTTTATGGGAGTTACAATTATCGACATTAGAACACCATAATATTGGAATGGCTCAGGTCGACGATCCTCATCAAGCGCTGTGTATGGCAAAAATCTCGAGTCACTTTTTTTATCATCGATGTTTTATACAAGAAAATTATATTCTCAATCATATTAAAGCGATAGAAAATATCCCTGCCATTATCCTCCATGGTCGTTTTGATATGGTGTGTCAATTATCAGTGGCTGATAGCTTAGTGAATCTATGGGATAATGCTCAATTACAGATTTTACCTTGTGCCGGGCATAGTGGCTTTGAAAGCCAAACTATTGATGCATTTTGTAAAGCGAGTGATGTTATGGCGAATTTTATCGAAGAAAGTGAACAGGATTAAGCGTTTAAATGATTGCATTATTACAAAGAGTTAGTGAAGCAAGTGTCACAGTAAATGAGAATGTTATTGGTGAGATTGAACAAGGGTTATTGGTGTTTTTAGCGATAGAGCCTGAAGACACTCAAGAGAAAGCCAAGCGGTTAGCGCAAAGAGTTGCTGGTTATCGGGTTTTTGAAGATGAACATGGCAAGATGAATTTAAATGTAAAACAAAGCGGCGGTGACATTTTGGTTGTCTCGCAGTTTACTCTAGCCGCTAATACTAATTCAGGCTTAAGGCCAAGTTTTACCTCGGCAGCTTCGCCAGACTTTAGTCGTCAGCTTTATCAATATTTTTGTCAGCAATTAAGAGTATTAGGTTTTGATGTGCCAACGGGGGAGTTTGGGGCAGATATGAAAGTAAGGTTGCTAAACGACGGACCTGTTACTTTTACCCTGACTATTTAATGTAAGGGTAACAAATTGTTTGTCTGAGATGTTAGGTTGCTTCCGTTTAGCCTTTACGCTTGAGTTAGCGCGATACCAAAGATTAAATTTCTTTTAAGTGTTGCCAAAACCTTAATCCGTGTTTGTAAGTTCTTTTTGGCAAATAAGATTGCGTATTCTTTTTTAAGGGAAAATCAATTGGCCAGTGAACAGGCACAAGGTGAATAATAACATTGAGGTAGTTAGGCACATGAAAATAAACAATTCGATGGTGTTTTTGTATTTGCTGTAAAACTGTTAAACACAAATTAACGTCTTGATCGCTTGAATCAGGTAAGTTAATCGATAAACATGTATTGTTAGATAATGTATTGATAAAAATCTCAAGCAGTTTAATTGTTTCAGAAAAGTCACTCAATTGTTGCTGATAAACGTCACAAATAAGCCAATCGAGGTTTTTAGTTATCTTGTGATGCAATGTTTCATCGGTAAGCCAATGTTCGGCGCGATTTTCAATAATGTTAATAGTGCTTGCTTGAGGATTAAAATATTTTTCGAAACAAGCAATAACAATAGGATTACACTCGATTGTCGTGAAAGATATATTAGGAGTTAATTGCGTTAAATATCGTGCAAAATTACCGCCACCTAATCCTAATTCAACAATATTAGAGGGTTTAAAAAATAGCAGAGGTAGTAACATCGCACTTTGATGGGGTAACGTTAGTTGGCTAGGTTTCCTCTTGTGCATAACACTTTGTATGACATCTTCAAAAGTTATCCACCGATAATGCTCATTTTCACTGACGGAAATCGCCTCAAGATTTTTATCATCATTATTTTTACTTAGATAAAGAAGTTGCCCATTTTCTATATGACGTGCTAGCTGCATAAATGATAAGTTAACCCTTTAAGTAACGATATCCATTACCCAAGTATTGAGAGAGAATGAATAACACTATAACACCACAAACAACTCAAGAGCTTAAAAACTACTATCATGTTCGTTGGAAAATGTTACGAGAGCCTTGGCAGCAGCCTAAAGGCAGTGAACAAGATGAATTAGAGCAACAATCGACGCATTTAATGACGGTTGTCGATGAGCAAGTAGTTGCGGTAGGTCGCATGCATAAAACCAGTCAAACGAGTGGACAAATTCGATATATGGCTGTTAGCGAGAGCATGCAGGGAACAGGCTTGGGAAAAACAATGGTTAATGCCTTAGAGTTAGCTGCTAGCAGACAAGGAGTAACAGAAATAAGTTTGAAAGCTCGTGAGTCGGCAGTGAGTTTTTATCAAAAACTAGGTTATCAATTGCAAGGTTTTTCTCATTTGCTTTACAATGAGATTCGGCATTTTACGATGACAAAAGTCATCAATAAACCTACCTCGCATCAAGCTGAACTTGCGGATAAGCTACAAACTATTTGGCATAACACGATCCCTATGAGTAAAGCGATGGATCTTAATATTAGTTTCTATGATCAAAAAAAATTATTAACCCATTGTGAGCCAAATTTTAACCAAAACCTCCATCATACAATGTTTGCAGGCAGTATTTACACGCTTGCTACTTTAACAGGCTGGGGTTGGGTGTTCTTTCAACTTGAACAAAAAGCACTGGCGGGGGATATTGTATTAGCTGAGGCGGATATTCGTTACATAGCGCCAATAAAGGGATCAGGCTACGCGATAACTACTGCTGAGCAAACAGCCGGTAAGTTAACACCATTATCATTAGGGAAAAAAGCCCGTTTAACAGTGCAGGTTAATATTATGTCTGGTGATACTGTGGCTGCAACTTTTAATGGCACGTATGTTGTGTTACCTAAATCGAATAATTAAAAGCTTTTGTTTAAAAGATAAAATTAATTTTTAGGTCATCAAATTAAACCAATAACTTACAAAGAAAGTTACATTAATAATAAAAGGAATAACATGAAGAATCTTATCGGTTTTATTTTATTTTTCACGGCCAGTTCTTTTGTTCTAGCTAACGAAAGAATTGAACAAGTGCTGAATAACTTCCACCAAGCGGCAGCAAATGCTGATGCTAAGACATATTTTAATTTATTGACTAAAGACAGTGTTTTTTTAGGCACAGATGCCACAGAGAGATGGACTAAAGAAGAGTTTAAATCTTTTGTTATTCCATACTTTGAAAAAGGAGTAGGTTGGGCTTACACCCCAACGCAGCGTAATATTACTATTACTCATGAAGGCGATGTCGCATTTTTTGATGAACTACTGTCGAATGAAAGTTATGGGACTTGTCGAGGCTCAGGAGTGCTTTTTAAAACAGCTAATGGATGGAAAATTGCCCAGTATAATTTGTCTATTCCTTTGCCTAATGCTCTTGCAAAAGAAATCACATCAACAATTAGTCAGCATGAAATTGCTGTAGAGACCGAGTTAAAGAAATGACAAAATCTGTAGGAATTATTGGTTGTGGCTGGTTAGGTATTGCTCTAGCGAAAAAACTAATAGCTGCATCTGATAGTGTTTTAGCAACAACGGCACATACAAAAAGTAGTGATAAGTTAAGGGCTGATAGTATCCCTAGTCACCCACTTAGCTTACCCAGCCAATTATCAACCACAGCTTTAGCTAAAGCGCCGATTTTCTCTAGGTCTCAGTTGGTTATTTGTTTGCCACCACGTATTAAATCTGGGCAAAGTGATTATCCAGAAAAGATTAAGCAAATTGTTGCAGCAGCTGAAATTGCAAAAGTAGAGCACATTATTTTAATTAGCAGTACCGCTGTGTATGGTGGTTTGTCGGGTAAGGTCAATGAAGACAGCCAATTAAATTTTTCGGCTCCTAAAGTACAAACTATGCATGATGCAGAGCAAGCTGTACTTAATTTTTCTCAGTTTGCTAACGTGATTAGGTTAGCTGGTTTAGTTGGGCCTAATCGTCATCCTGGACGTTTTTTATCGTCAGCTAAAACCAGTAAGTTGAGTGATAAAAAATTATTAGCTAACCCATTGGCTACGGTGAACCTAATTCATCAAACAGATGCCGTAAGTTTGATTCAAGCTGTACTAAATAGCGCAGACAAGCAGCAACTTAACAAGGCTATTTTTAATGGTGTTAGCAATACTCATGTAAGTCGAAAAGATTTTTACCAAACAGCAGCGCAAGCGTTAAACTTAGCTGTGCCCGAATTTGTTGATGCACAAGAAAGTAGCCATGTTATGTCTAAAGAAGTGTTAGGAGACAAAGCGGTAAGCCAGTTAAAGGTATCTTTTGTTTATAATGACTTAGTGCAATGGGTTAGACAGGGTATACTGTCGGCAGATTTATAAATGAATTGATTGGAATAACATTGTTTTCTGCTAAATACTCATCAAAAAAACCAGTGATACTTTTTTTAGTGATCTGGCTGCATGTGACCTTGCTTGATTTACTTTATGTTAATAGACATGGGGCTTATCTATTGTGGAAAGAAGGTATTAGATCTTCAACATTGCTTACTCATTTATTAATTGCCACTACCACTGTATTTTTCTACTTACTGGTCATTAAGTTAAATGCTAGCCTCAAAAAGGAGCAGGATGGTGTTGATCACAAGGCGTGGCTATATTGTTCCGCTATTATGATTTTTACACTTGGGTTGTTGATGTATTAGTTAGCTAGTGAAAGTCAGTCAACTGAAGAAAATCAGAGTAAAAAAGCACAGTGAAGCAATTGATAACACTGTGCTTAATATTGCTACGATTAGAAGCTAGGCAATAAACCTTGTGGCATTAAGTGGTTTAAGTCTCCATCTGCAATAATAACAGAAGCCTCGGCTATATCTGGCGCAAAGTATCTATCTTTATCATAGAAGGTTACCGTTTCACGTAACAGCGCTTTTGCTTGTTCTATTTTCTTAGAGCCTTTAAGTGGCGCTCTAAAATCTAGTCCTTGAGCCGCAGCTAAATATTCAACCGCTAATACTCCTGTCGTATTCTCTCCCATGTCAGCTAAACGACGGCCTGCAAAAGCAGCCATAGAAACATGATCCTCTTGGTTAGCTGAAGTCGGTAAACTATCGACAGATGCAGGGTGAGCAAGTGTTTTGTTCTCTGATGCTAAAGCTGCAGATGTAACTTGTGCGATCATAAAACCAGAATTTACACCGCCGTTTTCAACTAAAAATGCTGGTAACTTGCTTAAATTAGCGTCTATCAGTAAGGCCATACGACGCTCAGATAGTGAACCTATTTCAGCAATGGCTAAGGCTAAATTATCTGCTGCCATAGCAACAGGCTCAGCGTGGAAGTTACCTGCTGAAATAAAGTCACCTTCATTAGCAAAAACCAGTGGATTATCTGTTACCCCGTTTGCTTCTACATGAAGCACTTCTGCCGCTTGTCGAATTTGAGTCAAGCAAGCACCCATAACTTGAGGCTGGCAGCGAAGTGAGTATGGATCTTGAACTTTTTCACAGTCAATATGTGAACCACCAATTTCAGAGTTTTCTTCAAGTATTTCACGGTACGCAACGGCAGCATCTATTTGGCCTTTTTGACCACGAACTAAGTGAACACGTTCGTCAAATGGTGCGCGGCTACCAAGTGCTGCTTCTACTGACATGGAACCAATAGCAACACCAGCGGCAAATAAATCTTCAGCGTAGAATAAACCTTCCAGTGCAAAGGCAGTAGATGCTTGCGTTCCATTTAATAACGCTAAGCCTTCTTTAGCAGCTAATGAAATAGGTGCTAGCCCAGCAATTTTTAACCCTTCTTCTGCAGATATCACTTCATCTTGATATGACATTTCACCTTCACCCAACAGTGGCAACACCATGTGAGATAAAGGCGCTAAATCACCCGATGCGCCAACAGAGCCTTTTTTAGGCACACATGGATATACTTGAGCATTAAGTAAAGTGATCAGGGCTTGTATCACTTGTAAGCGTATACCTGAGAAGCCACGAGATAATGAGTTAATTTTCAATACCATCATTAAGCGTACAGTTTCGTCTTCCATGTATTCGCCAAAACCCGCTGAATGTGAAAGTACGATTGAGCGTTGTAGTAATTCCAGCTCTTCTGACTTTATTCGGGTGCTTGCGAGCAAGCCAAAGCCCGTATTGATACCGTACACTACACGATCTTCACGAATAACTTGTTGTACTGCTTCTGCGCTTTTATCAATTTCTGCAAAAGCACTGTTGTCTAATGAGTAAGTAATATCGTTGTATCGTACAACATCACGCAATTGCGCTAACGTTAATTGTCCTGGAACTATATTCAGTTTTTTTATTGGTGTTGTTGTCATGGTTATGCTCCTTTTTTGCCGTTAGCGCCATCAATCATAGGTAAATCTAGGCCTTGTTCTTTTGCACAATTAATAGCGATTTCGTAACCCGCATCAGCATGGCGCATTACGCCTGTAGCAGGATCATTCCATAAAACGCGTGAAATTCTATCGTGTGCCTCTTCAGTACCGTCAGCTACAATTACAATGCCGGAGTGTTGACTAAAGCCCATTCCTACACCGCCGCCGTGATGAATGCTCACCCAAGTAGCACCACCGGAAGTTGATAATAAAGCATTAAGTAATGGCCAATCTGAAACTGCATCAGAGCCGTCCATCATACTTTCTGTTTCGCGGTTAGGTGAAGCAACCGAGCCTGAATCTAAATGATCGCGACCGATGACAACAGGCGCAGATAATTCACCATTTTTCACCATTTCATTAAAAGCTAATGCTAAACGGGCGCGGTCTTTTAAACCAACCCAGCATATGCGTGAAGGTAAGCCTTGAAAAGCAATACGCTCTTTCGCCATATCTAACCAATTATGTAAATGAGCATCGTCAGGTATTAACTCTTTAACCTTGGCATCTGTTTTGTAAATATCTTCTGGATCGCCTGAAAGTGCTACCCAGCGAAATGGTCCAACACCTTCACAAAATAAAGGACGAATATAAGCAGGTACAAATCCTGGGAAATCAAAGGCATTAGTTACACCTTCTTCGAGCGCCATTTGGCGAATATTATTACCGTAATCTGTGGTTGCAGCACCTGCTGATTGTAAATCAAGCATCGCTTGCACCTGAATCGCCATGGATTGTTTGGCAGCTTTAACTACTGCCGCTTCATCTTTTTTACGCATCTGTGCAGCATGCTCCATGCTCCAACCTTGAGGTAGGTAACCATTTAAAGGATCATGAGCAGACGTTTGATCAGTAACGACATCAGGCACAATTCCACGCTTAACTAATTCTGGAAATACATCTGCAGCATTGCCAAGTAGGCCTACTGATATTGCTTCGCCTTTAGCGGTTGCTTGATTAATTATTGCTAATGCTTCGTCGAGATTGGTGGCTTTTACATCGACATAACGTGTTTGAATTCTAAAATCGATTCGAGTTTCGTCACATTCAACCACTAACGCAGAAAAACCTGCCATGGTTGCTGCTAGTGGTTGAGCACCACCCATACCTCCTAAACCACCAGTAAGTACCCACTTACCTGACGCGTCACCATTAAAATGTTGCTTTGCCATCGACACAAATGTTTCGTAAGTTCCTTGAACTATGCCTTGTGAGCCAATATAGATCCAAGAGCCAGCCGTCATTTGGCCGTACATCATCAGCCCTTTTTTATCGAGTTCGTTAAAGTGCTCCCAGTTGCCCCAGTTAGGTACAAGGTTAGAGTTGGCAATTAATACACGCGGTGCGTTATTGTGGGTTTTGAATACGCCGACAGGCTTCCCCGATTGCACCATTAATGTTTCATCATCTTCTAGACGATCTAAGGTTTCAATAATTTTGTCATAACACGCCCAGTTTCGAGCTGCTCGACCAATACCACCGTAAACGACTAATGACTGTGGATGTTCGGCGACTTCAGGATCTAGATTATTCATTAACATGCGCTTAGCGGCTTCTGTTAACCAACTTTTTGCGGTAATTTTACTGCCTCGAGCTGCTTTTATTACACGGCTTGTATCTAAGCGTGAGCTTTCAATGTTGTTTTGTTCAATATTCGTGGTCATATTTTTTTCCTTACTTGCACTTGCTATCTGTTACTGCATTTAAAATTGAGTCGTTATGACTAAAATATTAAATGGCTACCTAAACGATATTTATTACCGGGCGATGTTAATGTGGCTAAACTGACAACACCTTGACTAGACCATGTACGACGCTTAACTTGAAGGCATGGTACAGTGGCAGCGATCGCTAAATGCTGACAAACATAAGCATCAGCTAAAACAGCTTCAACCTCATGGGTTGCTTCGGTTAGTGGCGCTTCACTTGATAAATATTCATGGGGGGTTGTACTTGAAAAATCTTGGCCTAAATAATCAGGCACTAAATTGCGATTAACAAAGCGCTGCTCTAGTTGAATTGCTTCATTGTTTTCAAAATGCAAAACCTCAGAGTAAAAAACTTTATCGCTTGTTTTGAGGTTAAGTAATATGGCAATCTCTTCACTAACATCAACTTCTTTTAATAGAATTTGCTTCGCGCTATATAAGTGACCGCGATCGGCAATCTCATCGGCAATATTTCTAATTTCTAACAAAGAAGATTGTGATTTGAAGGTGGCAACGAAAGTACCTGCACCTTGGGTTCTTACTAGCAAGCCTTGTTCTGTCAGTTCTTGTAAAGCACGCCTAGCAGTCATGCGTGAGACACTAAACTCTGAGGCTAATTCATTTTCTGATGGCACTTTGCTATGCTGTTGCCATGCACCAGATTCAATATTGTCACAAATATGCTGTTTAATTACGGTAAACTTTGCTTTGGTTACTGGTTTTGTCATATTAATTTCAAATGCTACTTAACTTGTATATACAATTACATAATCTAAATGAAATTGCAATAGTTGTATATACAAGCTTGCTTGTTAAATTATCTTCGGGTAAAGTAATTGTTATTAACGGTTAACGCATGAATGTCTATACATAGCTTCAACAAGCATGCTGTAACTAAAAGTTAGTTAAACTTTAGTTCAAACGCGTAAACCTTACTGACTATTTATCGATTTTAATTAAACTTTCATACTGGACTCATCATGAGCACTTCACATTGGCAATCACTTTGGACGAATATTCACTTAGCAACTATGACAGATGGTAGTAGCAGTTATGGTGAAATTGAAAATGGTGCTTTAGCCATTAGTGAGGGGAAAATTGCTTGGCTAGGTAAAGCACAAGATATTCCTGAGTATGATGTTAAAAAAGTACAGGTTATCGACGGTAAAGGACAATGGATGAGTCCAGGGTTAATTGACTGTCATACTCACTTAGTTTATGGCGGTAACCGTGCGAATGAATTCGAAATGCGCTTACAAGGTAAAAGCTACCAAGAAATAGCGAATGCCGGTGGTGGCATTGTCTCTACAGTTAAAGCCACTCGCGCTGCAAGTGAAACAGAATTACTTAACAGTGCTTTATCTCGATTAACTGCGTTACACAAACAAGGTGTTACTACAGTTGAAGTTAAATCAGGTTATGGATTAGATACCGAAAGTGAGATAAAAATGCTGTCAGTGGCAGGTCAATTAGCAGAGCACTTACCCGTTACGATTAAACGCACTTTTTTAGGTGCGCATGCGTTACCTACTGAATATAAAGATCAGCCCGATGCTTATATTGATTTAGTGTGCAAGGAAATGATGCCAACAATTGCACAGCAACAATTGGCTGATACCGTTGATGTTTTTTGTGAAAATATTGGTTTTAATCTTGAGCAAACAGAGCGAGTATTTCTAGCAGCTCAACAAAATGATTTAGCGATAAAAGTACATGCTGAGCAACTGTCGGATTTAGGAGGAACAGCACTGGCTGCAAAATATCAGGCTTTGTCTGCTGATCATGTTGAATTTTTATCTTTTGAAGGCGTAAAAGCTATGGCGGCGGCTAATATGACTGCCGTGTTATTGCCCGGTGCTTATTATTTTTTACGTGAAACACAATTGCCGCCCATTGATGCGTTACGAGAACAAGGCGTGTCAATCGCGATTGCTACAGATGTTAACCCGGGTTCTTCGCCAATTTGCTCACTACAACTCATGTTAAATATGGCATGTACTTTATTTCGATTAACTCCAGCAGAAGCAATAGCAGGGGTGACTTGTCATGGTGCAAAAGCTTTAGGTCTTAGCAACTCAAAAGGGCAATTAAAAGTGGGGTATGATGCTGATTTAGCGTGTTGGGATATTAAACAGCCGGCAGAGCTTTGTTATCAATTTGGTGTTAATCCATTAACTTCTTTAATTAAGAACGGGGTAGAGGTGATTAGCTCTTCGACAACTTAAATTGATAATAATCAATTATTTTAATACCTCAAGCTAGTTTTACAGTTATTGTAAAGCGATAACTATTAACAATTACTGTACAAAATTGTAACTTTTGATTAGGCTTAAGGCACGTGTAGTTAGAGCTTTAGGCTTAATATGGGTTGTTTTAAATTCCGTCGTTTTTTTTCCTCTTCGTTAAGTGTTATTGCCGCTTACCTTTTATTGTTTTCATTTCCTGTATTTGCCGCAGAAGTCTCTTTTGACTTTATTGAATTTAGTCTTTCTTTTGTGCTTGGTTTAACGTTGCCGGCTTTGTTAATAGCTGTATTAATGAAACCTAGGGTGACTGCCAATTGGCTACTTCCATGCGCACTTTCGACAAGTACTTTAGGTGTTTTACTTTCTGTTATTTATTTGACTGATTTTCAAGTTGTCGCGGTATTATCTTTCTCAATGCTATTTTTGACCTTGCTATATTTATGGCCACTGGTAAATGAGTTAATCCAAAGCCAAGATGTTTATGAAATAAAGCCTATTAAATTATCTATTTATCTTATTAGTGGAAGTGCGGCGCTTTATCTACTCTTACTGTGGTTTGCACCTGCGATAGAAGACCATTTTTCTTGGGTTGTTGTTAATTTAATCTTGCTGATTATTGGTTTAATACAAGTGGCTAAATTATCAACGAAAAAAGCACGTCAAAATTTATACCGTTTAACGACACCATGGGGATTGGGTGTGATATTTGCTGTGGTGATGTATTTAGGCGTGTTAGGTAAAATTGACCTCATTTGGGGGGTAGTACTACTTGTCTTAACGTTTATGGCTGCCTTAATAAATGGCAATTGGCTGCTCATACAGCAAGTGATTAACTCTAAACCTGAAAATACGTCTATTGCTAACATTAGTAAAGAGGAGTTATTTGCTTTTACTCATGACCCGTCGACTAACTTACCGAACTATCAACAAGCAATTAAGTGCTTTGCCCATAAAGTGAAAACGATTCAACACAGTCAATATGCTGCTATTGTTTTTAAACCAATAAACTTTCATCAAGTTAACTCAGTATTAGGGCGTCATAATTCAGATATTTTATTATTACAGCTTGCCTATTGTTTGCAAAAAAAAGTGGCTAATCATGCTGAGTTATTAGCGTTAGACATTAATGCGAGCAACATACGCCTTGCTCGCTTGCAAAGCTTGCACTTCTTGGTGGTGCTTGATTTATCGAATATAAACCACAATAAAAAAAGTATTGTTGATGAGCTTTGCCAACAGTTGTTATCTTCGGTTCCTGAAGCGATGAGTTTTAAGAGTTTTTCTTTAAATTTTGAATTGGCCTTTGGCGTCGCTTTTACTGGAGAGCATGGTGATAATGTAGCTGAAGTGATTGAGCATGCAACAGATGCATTGTTGTTATCGGAGAGTAATCAATTACCAATTAATTACTACGATCACAGCACAACACTTTATACCGAACGTCAATTATTAAATATGGAGCTGCTTAAACAAGACCTTGCAGATGATAACTTTCATTGGTATTTACAGCCTCAAATAAATGTCAATGATAAAAATATCAAAGGCTTTGAGCTTATGGTGCATTGGTACAATAGTGGTGATGAACCGTTAGAGTTGCATGAATTTATTGAAATAGCTGAGCACAGCGGTGATGTTTATTCATTGACCCAAAAAATGATCACTCAAGCTTGTAGTGCCTTGTTTAATTTATCCAAGTTTGGCATTTATCAACCTGTTTCTATCAATTTATCGAGTAAAGATTTATTAGAACCTGAACTGGTTGACTTTATCGAAACTCAAACCGCTAAATTTGGTGTTTCAACAAAATATTTAATCGTTGAGCTAAGCGAGTCGGTAATGCTTACCGCTAATGTTCGTGCAAAAGCAATGATTGATCAATTAAAGGCACTGGGTGTGGGTATTGCCATCGATAGTTTTTCTGGTAGTTATGAAGCTCTACGTTACTTAAGGAAAATGTCGATTAATCAAGTTAAAATAGATTGCCAATTATTGGGAAATACTGAAGAAAGCCGTGCAGAAAAAGCAATTGTGAATGCATTAATCAATCTTGCTAGAACAATGCAACTCCCGTTAATTGGTTATGGAATTGACAATAAAGTCGTGGAGCAAACATTTTTAAGCATGGGCGGTGATGTTGCTCAAGGAACGTTAATTAAACACGGTGTTGTGTTTGATGAACTTGAGATCTGGTTAAATAACTGGTTTAGAGAATATCCCAATGCAAAGCCTGCCAAACATTAATGTTGTCGTTCAGCGCAATATGCAAAATAAATTCATATAGACCGTAAAAGTCTATGGTCTATTCAATATCTAAAGGGTCGGGAGATAATATAATACCGGTATTATCGGCATATATATGATCGTCAGGTAAGAAGGTTACGCCGCCAAAGTTTATGGCTACATCACTTGCCCCGTTGTCATCTATATCTGCCCCAACAGGGATAGATACTAAACTTTGAATGCCAATGTCAACATCCTCTAAGGCATCCACTTCTCTTATACTGCCGTAACAGATAATACCTTCCCAGTTGTTTTCATAAGCTTGGCTAGCAATATCAAAATCAATTAGCGCTCTGCGTGTTGAGCCGCCGCCGTCTATTACTAATACTTTTCCTGTACCATCACTTGATACTATTTGAGATATTAGACCGTTGCTTTCAAAACACTTTATGGTAACCACTTGTCCACCAAAAGAGCTTCTTCCACCATAATTGCTAAAAATTGGTTCTACAACATCGATCAAATCTGCGTAGATATTACATAGTTCAGAAGTATTGTATTCCATTGTTTTCTCATTAAGCGACACACTAAATTGGTGTAGTCGATTATAACCTAGCTAGTTAACTATTCAACAGAGCCAAGAATAAAGAGTGCTGAATTGAATAAAAAGGGTTAAAAATAAATATTCAGTCTATACTCAAGTAAGTGAATATCTTTATTATTATTTTTGGAAGATTATGTTAATTAAACACAAATTAATTGCGAATAGCGTCATTCTTGTTATCGCTATGTTATTGATGCTTATTTTGTTGAATTTTTCCGTTACCTCTTTAGAAAAAGATGTTGATGTTGCCAGACAAATAGGTGAAGTCGAGTCTCTCGTATTGCAATTACGAAGAGATGAAAAAGATTTTATGATGCGTAAAAACTTAAAACATTTTGATGCTTATACTAAGCATATGAAAGACTTACAAAGTAAGGTTAATACACTCGATAAGGCATTTATTGATATAGGGCAACCATTGCCTGAAATTGGTGGGATAAGAAGTGTATTAAGCGAATACAGTAAAAATTTTAATGCGTTAGTTGAGTCTCAAAAACGTATTGGCTTGACTGCTCAGGATGGCTTGTATGGTGAATTAAGGGCTGCTGTTCATAATATAGAAGCGCTTATTGGCGAGCAAGACTATGAACTGCTTAGCCAGATGCTTAAATTAAGGCGTAATGAAAAAGACTTTTTACTAAGAATGGATGAAAGTTATGCTGACAAATTATCAAATAATATTAGTGTGATGAGCAATACTATTGATGCGAGTAATTATACAGCGAGCCAAAAAGAGCAAGCGAAAACTATGCTCGACAATTATTTTATCGCTTTCAAGCATTTAGTCGCGGAACAACGCGCATTAGGTTATTCATCCGAACTTGGTTTAAGGGAAACAATGCGTAAAGCAATCCACCAAGTTGATGAAAAACTGGAAAAATTACTAAGCAACAGTAAAAAGAATGTTGAAGAACACAATGTCTTCGTCCATCAGTTAGCCTACAGTGTGTTTTTCCTTGTACTTATTTTAGCCACAGCTTTTGCGCTTTACGTGAGTAAAAGCATATTATCTGGCATTACAAAACTTAAAGATACTATGGTGAATGTTGCGCAGACTAATGATTTAAGTATTGTTATTGCTGTCGAAGGCAAAGACGAATTAGCAGAAATGGCCAATGTGTTTAATAACATGATTACTAGCTTTAGAAATCTTATTGTTGAAGTAGGGCATTCAGTATCAACGCTTAATGAAGTGACTCAAAATTTAACTGAAAACATACATACAGCAAACTCAGGTGTAGATGCCCAAATACAAGAAACGGATATGGTAGCTACAGCTGTTACCGAAATGGTTGCAACCGTAGATGAAATTGCTAGCAACACCAGAGAGGCGGCAAGTAAAGCAGAAAGTACAAACCAAAATGCAGACGAAGGGCGTAAAGGGGTAGAAAAAACAATAAACCAAATTGATTTACTTTCAAAGCAGTTGTCTGATGCTGAATCGGTTGTACATGAACTAGAAAAAGATAGTGTAACGATTGGTTCTGTTTTAGATGTTATTCGAGGGATTGCTGAACAAACTAATTTATTAGCGCTTAATGCTGCTATTGAAGCTGCCCGGGCAGGAGAACAAGGAAGAGGTTTTGCTGTAGTTGCTGATGAAGTAAGAACCTTAGCCAGCCGAACACAAGACTCGACACAAGAAATTGAAAGTATTATAGGCTCGCTGCAAAGTCGAACTACAGACATTGTTAAGAATATGGCGAGTTGCCGTACTCAAGGTCATGAAAGCGCTAATGAAGCGGGATCTGCAGGAAAGATGCTGGAAGAAATTACTCAAGATGTATCATTAATTATGGAAATGAATGCCGCTATTGCCAATGCTATTCAAGAACAAAGTTCAGTAGCTTCAGAAGTGAACCAACATGTTATCTCAATAAGGGATGTTGCTGAGCAATCAGGACAATCATCACACCATAATGCACAAATGAGTGAAGAGTTATCACAACAAGCCAATGTATTAAATAATGAAATTAGTCGCTTTAAAGTATAGAAATTATCTGGGTTAATATTAAAAGTGGCAAATGATTCACGATCATTTGCCACTTTATTTTTATGCTAATTGTTTTGTTGAGACATATATTAAAGCTCAACACTGCAATGTTTAATATTACACTTGAGTGATGTTAATCATTGCTTCACGACTATGACCACTTGCTTTTAACTCGGCAAGGTATTGTTGCCAGAGTTCTTGATAGCGGTAGCCCAGTCCATGTAAATAACTTTCACTATAAATAGCACTATACTGATCATCAAAAATCAATCGATAACCGTGCTTGCCTACGGATTCAATCGATAAAAGTCTGACTTCTTTTTTATGAGTAACAAGCGCTTTTCCTTTATTACCACTCGCATCTTGTGGTGCAAAGACCCGAACAAATTCATAACTTAATGTTAGGGTTTGTTCTGGTGATACTTTATTCGCTGAAAAATTAATTTCAAGTTCTGCAGCACTATTATTTAAGGTAAAACGCTCTATATGAAACATAGTTATCTAATGATTAATTTATAAAATAAAACGGCTCAGATCTTCATTTTGTACTAGCTCAGTTAATGTACTGTTTACAAAGTTCTTATCGATGACTAAGGTCTCGCCTGAACGATCATTGGCATTAAATGAAATATCTTCAATTAATCTTTCCATCATGGTGTGTAATCGACGTGCCCCAATATTTTCAGTATTTTCATTAACTTGCCATGCAGCATTAGCAATTGCATTAATGCCGTCATCTGTGAATTCTATGGCTAAACCTTCTGTTGCCAGCAAAGCAATATATTGTTCGGTTAACGAAGCAAAAGGTTCAGTTAATATACGGACAAAATCTTCTGTCGTTAAGGCCTGAAGCTCAACTCTGATAGGGAGGCGGCCTTGCAGTTCAGGAATTAAATCTGATGGTTTTGCCATTTGAAATGCACCAGAAGCAACAAATAAAATGTGATCAGTTTTGATCATGCCATGCTTTGTGCTAACTGTTGAACCTTCAATTAAAGGTAATAAATCTCGCTGAACTCCTTCACGAGATACGTCTGGGCCAGAAGAATCGCCACGCTTACAAATTTTGTCGATTTCATCAATAAAAACAATGCCATTTTGTTCAACGGCAAAAATCGCCTTTTCTTTGATGTCATCTTGATTAACTATTTTAGCAGCTTCTTCTTCTTGCAGTGCTTTTAAGGCATCTTTGATTTTTAGCTTACGCTTTTTAGTTTTGTCACTTGAGATGTTTTGAAACATATTCTGTAACTGTGATGTCATGTCTTCCATGCCTGGAGGCGCCATGATTTCAACGCCCATTTGTGGCGCGGCTAAATCAATTTCAACGGTTTTGTCGTTTAACTGACCTTCGCGTAATTTTTTGCGAAATACTTGACGAGTTCCTGAGTTATCCGCAGGTGTATTATCACTAAAGTCTTCAATCGGCTTAGGAAGTAATATATCAAGAATGCGTTCTTCGGCGGCTTCTTCAGCTAAGTGCTTAACGCGAGACATTTCTTGTTCTTTCGTGATTTTAATAGCAACGTCCGCTAAATCACGAATGATAGTTTCAACTTCTTTACCCACATAACCTACTTCGGTAAATTTAGTGGCTTCAACTTTAATGAAAGGCGCATTCGCAAGTTTAGCTAAACGACGTGCTATTTCTGTTTTTCCTACCCCTGTTGGGCCAATCATTAATATATTTTTAGGTGTCACTTCTGCACGCAAATCTTCATTTAATTGCATTCTGCGCCAGCGATTTCTTAATGCGATAGCAACGGCTCGTTTGGCATCGGCTTGGCCAACAATGTGACTGTCTAATTCGTGAACTATTTCACGCGGGGTCATACTCGACATAAAATTTTACCTATAAATAAAGTAGTGTGTGGGCTAGTTATAGCTCATCTATAGTAGGGTTATGATTGGTAAATACACAAATATCGCCTGCTATCTTAAGTGATTTTTCAACAATTTCTCTTGCTGATAACTCGGTGTTTTCTAATAATGCTGTAGCTGCAGATTGGGCAAAATTTCCACCACTGCCAATAGCAATTAAATCGTTTTCAGGCTGAACTACATCGCCATTACCTGTAATAATTAACGAAGCGGTTTCATCGGCGACTGCAAGTAAAGCTTCAAGTTTTCTTAAGGCCCGATCGCTTCGCCAATCTTTTGCTAGCTCAACGGCAGCTTTGGTTAAGTGCCCTTGGTGTTGTTCAAGTTTGCTCTCAAAGCGTTCGAATAAAGTGAATGCATCGGCAGTACCGCCAGCAAAACCGGCTAATACTTTGTCATTATATAAACGTCGAACTTTTTTAGCGTTACCTTTCATTACGGTATTGCCAAGAGAAACTTGGCCGTCGCCACCAATGACAACTTTGCCATTGCGTCTTACTGATACGATAGTAGTCACATTTAACCTCAATCTATGGAGCGACAATATAGTATTGTCGCTTTATTTATATAAGATTAAATTGGGGAGGGTTTTGTGCTTTTCAAGAGGAAAGGTAAATCTAGTGAGATTTATCTCCAAGTCCAAATCTGGCAATGGTTAACTTTGGATTTGCTTAATTGGTGTTTATCTTTTTCAGCATTACGCTTGCGAGAGTATGGCCCTAAAATAACCTTATACCAAATGCCCGTGCTACCTTTTACTTGTTTGACTTGAGATTCAATACCAGAAAAAGCAATAGTTGCTTTAAGTTTATCTGCTTGAGCTTTAGTTCTAAAAGAGCCACATTGCATTTGGTAAGGTCCACCATTTTTTACTTCATACTCACCAACTTCAACTTCTTTTGTTTTTAGTTGATCGACATAAGTCCACTTTTCCTTGGGTGGTTTAGGGAGTGATGAATCGCCTGATTTATTATCTTCTTTTGTATCTACTTGTGAATTAACTGGTGTTTTGGATTTAGTAACAGACGGACTAACATCTTTAATAGACCACAAAAAATAGGCAGAAGCCGCGATTAATATAATAGTAGTTAAACCGATCAGTTTAACTTTTAACCCGATGCTTTTTTTCTCAGGTGCTGCTTTCTTTTTATAAGGATTCTTTTTTTTGTTTGTTGCACGAGGGCGGGATACATAATCCTGATGAGCCATGGGGAAATACTCTTAAATAGCTTGCTTAATATCAATCTCATTAATTATGTGATCATTTCTACGGGTTAAAATAACCAACTACTGTGTTATTTATTTAATAATTAGAACAACTAGTTTTTAAAATAAATGCTTTGTATTTGGTAATTTTTCTTACGTATAAAGTAGATCACTTAGTTAATTAAATTGGTATAAATGATAATTAGACGGAAAATTTTTTTGTTATTTTAACTGAGTAAATTTAAAATGATACAACTTTGTTATGTCATTTACACTCGAATGGCGAGTAAGGAGCAGGAAGTCATTAATCATTTTCCCTCCAATTTACCAGCTCAAATCTTGTGGATCGACATCCAGTGACCATCGCACTTTTTTTTGCCATTCATTCATGGTGATTTGTTGTAAAAGGTGATGCAAACCTAAATGTAATTGTTTTCGGCTTTTGGCTTGAACAATTAAGTGATAACGAAATTTTCCAGCCTTTTTTTCCATTGCAGCCGGCACAGGTCCTGCAAATTCACAACCTTCAACGCTGACACTTGATAGTGAACGTAAAAATTTGTCTGGATAAGAAGGGTAGTTTGCTTCAGCTCTAAATAAAGCTTGATAACTAAAAGGCGGTAATAATGCTTGGCTACGTTCAATTAGTGCATGTTGTGCAAAGTGGTGGTAACCATTGTTGACTAAGTCTTGTAATAAAGGGTGTTCGGGATAATGTGTTTGAATTAATACTTTACCGGGTTTGCTTTCTCTTCCTGCTCGTCCAGCTACTTGAATAAGTAATTGTGCCATTTGTTCTGCGGCTCTAAAATCAAAACTAAATAAAGCTCCGTCTACATCTAATACCGCCACTAAAGTAACATCTGGAAAGTGGTGTCCTTTAGCAAGCATTTGAGTGCCAACTAATAATTGGTGTTTTTTGTCACTCACTTCTTGTAACAGTTTTGCTAACTCGCCTTTTTTTCGTGTGCTATCGCGATCAATTCGTACCACAGAGTAATCTTCAAACATCTCACTTATGCGGTCTTGCAATTGTTCAGTGCCATGGCCAATTGGTTTTATTCGCACGCTACCGCAACTAGGACATTGATAAGGCACACGTTTTTGGCTACCGCAATGATGACAGATTAATAACTGTTTTCCTTGATGCAAAGTGTATGGCTTATCACAACGTTGGCAGTCGGCTATCCAATGACATTCTTGGCAATTAATGGCTGGCGCGTATCCTCGGCGATTTAAAAATAATAAAACTTGTTCACCGCGGGCGAGTGTTTGTTTTATTTCTTGTTTTAACGTGCCAGAAAGACCATGCTCCACTTGTTGTTGAGCCATATCAATGAGCGCCATTTTAGCGACATTACTTTTACCTGCACGTTTTAACAATTGATGGTAATGATATTTACCACTCAGTGCATTTTGTAGGGTTTCTAAACTTGGGGTAGCACTTCCTAATACAATTGGAATATTTAACTGTCTTGCACGTAATATTGCAATATCGCGAGCATGGTAACGAAAACTATCTTGTTGCTTTAAAGAGCTGTCGTGCTCCTCATCCACAATGATCATTCCTAATTGATGAAAAGGAGAGAAAACTGCGGAGCGAGTGCCAATAACAATGGCAGCAATATTTTGCTTAGCAGCAAGCCAAGTATTTAATCGTTCATTGTCGTTAAGCGCTGAGTGGTGCAAATATATAGGCACATTAAAACGTTGTTCAAAGCGCATTAACATTTGTGGTGTTAAACCAATTTCAGGAACTAACACCAACACTTGTTGATTATCTGTTAATGCTTGTTCCATCGCTTGCAAATAAACTTCGGTTTTACCACTGCCTGTGATCCCTTCGATTAAATGACAACCAAAAACTGACTTAGATTGATTGACCGCTGAAACAATCACCGCTTGCTCTACAGATAATTTATGCTTATCTGCTTGGTTTAAGTCACGGGTGTGCCATGTAAATTTTTGAGGGTGTTGTGTTTTTTCAACAATAAGCGATTTATCTTTTAGGGCATTGAGTTGCACTTTACTGAAACCTAAAGTACGCAACTCAATCCAACTGATTGCTTTATGCGATTTTATCAGCTCAAATAAGTGAAACTGCTTAGGTGCTTTGTTTGCTAATGCATTAATTGTTTTTTGCTCTACCGCTTGCGAACATAACCATAAAGTAGAAGGTACAATTTTGGGCGGCTCAATTTTTCGAAGTAACACAGGTAACGCTTGCTGAAATACATCGCCCATTGGATGGTGATAATAACTGGCACAGGCTTTTAAAAAATGCAGCATCTGCTCATCTAAATTAAATGAATGTTGCATTCTTGATAGGACATTTTTAAGCTTATTTGCAGGAATGTCGCATTCATTGGTAATTTTTGTAACAATACCAACTACTTGCCTTGAACCAAATGGCACAACAACGCGTTCACCCAATGCAATGATAGGTGATTGTAGCTTTCCTGGTAAGCAATAGGTAAACAGCTGCCGCATAGGTACGGGAATTGCTACTTCTACATAGATGTTTGCATCTTCAATAGTCATTTAAAAGAAAGCACTACATTGTCATTAAATATAATCCGTTATTTTGACTGTTCATGGCTCTTGTGCCAAGTGACATTTAACTTAACGACAAAAAACTTAACTATTGTTTATTTATTTGTCAGTAACTATTGATGTTGGCGGGGCTATTGCTTATAATTCGCGCCCATTAATTAACTCGTATGGTATTTGGCAGCTTAATTTATTTCCTTAAGATTTAAATACTGACCAAGTGGCGATGCGGCTTATTAATTAGTTTGATTACTATTCACCTAACTAAAATAGGGTCAGCTAGTTAATATAAATATAGAGGTTTCTATGAAAGAAGGTATTCACCCTAGTTACGACGAACTAAAAGCAACTTGTTCTTGTGGTAACGTTATTGTTACTCGCTCTACAGCGAAAAAAGATATTCATTTAGACGTATGTTCAGAATGTCACCCGTTCTACACTGGTAAGCAAAAAGCTGCTGAAACTGGTGGTCGTGTTGATAAATTCAACAAACGTTTTGGTGCTCTTAGCGCGAAGTAATTCAGCTAAAATAACCGAGCATTCAAAATCCGTAATTAGGGAACTAATTACGGATTTTTTTATGGTTGGAATAAAATCTTACTGTTAATTACTCAATATTGTGTAAAATTAAGAGATTAAAAGAAAAATTTGTCTACATTTTTGTTTAAGGTATCTTCATGGCGAGAGAGCAATTTGGTATTTGTGCAGAGCCTAATCTGCATGGCACATATTTATTATTTAATGTATTAGAAGATAAAACACCTTATATTCGTGAAGCTTTATCGCGCTTGCCTGCTTTGTTTGATATGTATGCAGATAGATTTTCTGAAGCCAACCTTATTGGGGTTGTTGCTATTGGCGCTAATTATTGGGACGAGTTTAATCCTGAGTCAAGACCTAAACTGCTCGCACCATTTCCTGAAATGGCGTGTGAAGATCGTATCGCCCCATCTAACAACATAGATCTCTATATTGAAATTCGAAGTGATCGACAAGATACCAATCATATTGTTAGTACTAAAGTGTGCGATTTGCTTGCTGACAGTGTAGAGCTTATTGAACAAGTTCAAAGTTTTAGATTTTTAGATGGCAGAGATTTAACCGGATTTGTTGACGGCACAGAAAACCCGCAAGGACAACAACGACGTAAAGTAGCATTAGTGTCAGAAGAGCAAGATGCTGAGTTCTCTAGTGGCAGTTATCTGCATATTCAGCGATACCGACATAATTTAACGTTATGGAATACGATTGAGCAGCACAAGCAAGAAGATGTTTTTGGTCGTACTAAAATGGATAATATTGAATATTCATCACAAGACAAACCCCATACCGCTCATACCAAGCGTGCTAATTTAAAAAATGAAGCAGGGGAGACTATCGAGCTTTTAAGACAAAGTATGCCATATGGCGATATGAAGAAAAAAGGTTTGTTCTTTGTGTCATATTGCAGCACACCTAAGTCATTTGAAATTTTACTAGAAAGTATGATTTTTGGAGATGAGCAAGGTAATTTCGATCACTTGCTTAAATATACTGAAGCAGAAACTGGCGCCGCTTTTTTTGCGCCAAGTTTAAACTTTTTATCGGCATTGTCTGATGGTAACAATGCCTTAGAGATTGATAGTTTGGACGTTACGTTAGATTTTTAGAAAAAAGTAACTCTAAGCGATGGATCGTTTCTTCAATTGCCTTAACGTCTGTTGGGGCAATAAAAATAGTATCATCACCGGCAATAGTACCTAAAACGCCATCGCTTTTACTTAAGCTGTCTAATAATCTGGCAATTAGTTGTGCGGCGCCTGGACTCGTTCTGATAATGATCATGACATCGTTATGCTCAATGTCTAAAACTAATTGTTTTAAAGGGCTTTTAGCGGTGGGAACACCTAATTCTGCAGGTAAGCAATACACCATGTCTTGGCGTGCGTTACGAGTGCGAACTGCACCAAATTTACTGAGCATACGCGAGACTTTTGATTGACTGATGTTGTCAAAACCTTGCGATTTCAATGCTTCAACAATATCGCCTTGCGATCCGAACTGCTCTTCTTTTAATAAATCTTTAAATGCTTGAACGAGTGCTTCTTGCTTTTGTTGTCCGGTCATAATGTCTTGCTACTTTCAGCCTGTAAGTGAGGTGGTTACACAGATTATTTTTTCGTTATTAATACCTAAGTATAATTTCGAAAAATTTTTTAATACGTTATCATAATCTTACTAAATTTACTTATAATAGTTCCAGATAAATAAGCTCTATTAGTGAATATTTATTGTTTTTTGGCCTCTGATCCTATATCTTCTTGACCATCAAATTTTTTACGTATTTACTCAAATTTTTAAACTTCGGAGAAATCACATGAAAGTTGCTGTTTTAGGCGCAGCTGGCGGTATTGGCCAAGCGTTATCTTTATTGTTAAAAACTCAATTACCTGCAGGTTCTGAGTTATCATTATATGATGTTGCACCGGTAGTACCTGGTGTTGCTGTTGACTTATCTCACATACCAACTGACGTGAAAGTTGAAGGTTTTGGTGCTGACGCTTTAGGTAGCGCATTAACAGGTGCTGATATTGTATTAATTCCTGCTGGTATGCCACGCAAGCCAGGTATGGATCGTGCTGATTTATTTGCAGTAAATGCAGGTATTATTAAAACGCTTGCCGAAGGTATTGTTGCAAACTGTCCGAAAGCTTTGGTTGGTATTATCACTAACCCAGTAAACGGAACGGTACCAATTGTTGCTGAAGTATTTAAAAAAGCAGGTACATACGATGCAGCTCGCGTATTTGGTATTACCACTCTTGATGTTATTCGTAGTGAAGCATTCGTTGCAGAGTTAAAGGGCTTAAATGTTGCTAACGTTGAAGTGCCAGTTATTGGTGGCCACTCAGGCACGACAATTCTTCCTCTTTTATCTCAAGTTGAAGGTGTTACTTTTACTGATGAAGAAGTGGCTGCTTTAACACCACGTATTCAAAATGCAGGTACTGAAGTCGTAAATGCTAAAGCGGGTGGCGGTAGTGCTACTTTATCAATGGGCGCAGCAGCAGCACGTTTTTGTATGTCTTTAGTGAAAGGTTTACAGGGCGAAGATGTTGTTGATTACGCATACATTGAAGGCGCTGGTGAAGATGCACAATTCTTTGCTCAACCTGTACGTTTAGGTGTAAACGGTGTAAAAGAAATTTTATCTTACGGCGCGTTAAGTGCGTTTGAAGAAAAAGCAAAAGTTGATATGTTAGATACACTTAAAGCTGATATCAAAGAAGGTATTGACTTTATCAATGGCTAATAAATAATTTAGCTATTTATTAAGTAATAAAAAAGCCGCAATTTATTGCGGTTTTTTTATAAATAACTTTTACTCAATCAAAGCAGCTTGTGCTGCATCTGCTAATTATACACTGCGATTTGCAGCAATATGAGCTAAAGCAATTAATGCTTCTTTATGTGCTGATTCTGGTAATACTGCTAGAGCGTTGATAGCTTTGTCTGCTTCTTGTTCGGCCTTCTTTTGAGTATAAACAAGAGAGCCTGTCTGCTGCATTACGCTTAGTATTTCATCAAGGTGATCCATACCATTACAATGCTCTATGGCATCGCTAATTAATTGACGTTGAACTTCTGTACCGTGGGCCATGGCATAAAGTAGAGGTAAGGTAGGTTTACCTTCCGCAAGATCGTCGCCGACATTTTTACCCATTTCTTTGGCATCGGCGGTGTAGTCCATAATATCGTCAACGAGCTGGAAGGCAGTACCTAAATGTTTGCCATAATTTGCCATCGCATCTTCAACCGCTTTATCTTGGTTTGAAATAACGGCGGCTAATCGAGTAGCTGCTTCAAATAATTTTGCTGTTTTACAGTAAATAACTTCTAAGTAACTTTCTTCGGTGGTGTTCGGATCATTACAATTCATTAATTGCAATACTTCACCTTCAGCAACAATATTGGTGGCATCGGATAATATATCCATAATACACATATTGCCTAATTTAGTCATCATTTGAAAAGAGCGTGTATAAAGGAAATCACCCACTAATACACTTGCGCCATTACCAAATAAGGCATTCGCTGTTTCACGACCCCTGCGCATATTTGACTCATCGACAACATCATCGTGCAATAACGTAGCGGTATGAATAAACTCAATAATGGCAGCAATAGTGCAATGATCTTCTCCTTCATACTTTAAAGCACGAGCCGCAAGTACCGTTAACATTGGTCTCATGCGTTTACCGCCAGCATTAACTATGTATATTCCTAATTGATTAATTAAGGCGACATCTGAATTTAATTGACTATAAATGAGCTCATTAACCGTACTCATATCACGTTCGGCTAACGATTGAATGCTTTGTATATTCATAAAACTTTTTAGTAAATACTCTTATTGCTGAAGAAAGAGTTAAAAGTAGATCAAACTCTTGCATAATTTAGTACAATGGATAGCCCTAAAGTTTACACGATTTTAGCGCTGAATGAAGTTCCTACTGCGCTTATTTGTGCTTGAAATTAACGTTAAATAAATAAAGTACGAAACTTGTTAATTATACTTGCGGTTAATAAATTCTTAGCGTAGAATTCGCGCCCTATATTTTTAAAATTAAAGCGTCACATATACCCCTCATTGAGGACGTTGGCGCAGTACGGAGTAGCTATGTACGCGGTATTCCAAAGCGGTGGTAAACAGCATCGTGTAACCGAAGGTCAAACCGTTCGTCTTGAGAAGCTTGAGCTTGAAGTCGGCGCAAAAGTAGAATTCGATAATGTTTTAATGATCGCTAATGGCGACGACATTAATGTAGGCGCGCCTTACGTTAATGGTGGTAAGGTAGTGGCTGAAGTGGTAACACAAGGTCGTGCTGATAAAGTTAAAATTGTTAAATTTAAACGTCGTAAGCATTCACGTAAGCAAGCGGGCCATCGTCAATGGTTCACTGAAGTGAAAATTACTGGCATTAACGGCTAATTAGGAGCATCTAACATGGCACATAAGAAAGCTGCGGGTAGTACACGTAACGGTCGTGATTCAGAAGCTAAACGCCTAGGCGTTAAACGTTTCGGTGGCGAGTCAATTTTGGCTGGTAACATCATCGTTCGTCAACGTGGTACTAAATTCCACGCTGGTAACAACATGGGTATGGGTAAAGACCATACTTTATTTGCTTTAACTGACGGTAAAGTTCAGTTTGAAGTAAAAGGTCCAAAAAATCGTAAATTTGTTAGCATTATTGCTGACTAATTGCAGAGACTGTTCTTGAAAAAGCCTCGCAGTGCGAGGCTTTTTTTTTGATATTTTTTATGAAACCAACAAAATCGTTTATACTAGCGGTATTGTTGTTAATTATCATAATATTTAGAGTTATTAAAATACCATGAAATTTGTTGATGAAGTTGAGATCCGAGTTGAAGCTGGCGACGGCGGCAACGGTTGTGCGAGTTTTCGTAAAGAAAAATATATCGAATACGGCGGTCCTAATGGCGGAGACGGTGGCGATGGTGGCGATGTCTTTTTAATTGCCGATGAAAACCTAAATACTTTGATAGATTATCGTTTTGAACGTTTCCATCGGGCAAAACGTGGTCAAAATGGTCAAAGCAGAGACTGTACTGGGAAAAGTTCAGAAGCCTTAGTGCTTAAAGTTCCTGTGGGTACACGCTGTGTAGATATAGACACTGGTGAGCAAATTGGTGATTTGACTCATCATGAGCAAAAAATGCTTGTTGCCAAAGGTGGTTGGCATGGATTAGGTAACACTCGATTTAAAAGTAGTACTAACCGCGCGCCAAAACAAAAAACAGATGGTACACCGGGCGAAATACGTAATTTAAAACTTGAACTTATGCTATTAGCTGATGTGGGTTTATTAGGCTTACCTAATGCAGGTAAGTCAACATTAATACGTAGTGTTTCTGCAGCTAAGCCTAAAGTAGCCGATTATCCATTTACTACGTTAACACCTAACTTAGGTGTAGTTAGACTAGATACACAGCGTAGTTTTGTTATTGCTGATATTCCTGGACTGATTGAAGGTGCAGCGGAAGGTGCCGGTTTAGGTACGCAGTTTTTGAAGCATTTAGAACGTTGTAGAATCTTATTACACGTTATTGATATTATGCCAGCAGATGGCTCTTGTCCTATTGAGAACGCGAAAACGATTGTTAGTGAGCTTGAGCGCTATTCTGAGAAGCTTTATAACAAACCTCGTTGGATTGTCTTTAATAAATTAGATTTAGTATTAGAAGAAGAAGCACAAGAGATCACTGATGAGATTCTAACTGCACTGAATTGGCAAGGAAAATCATGCAATATTTCAGCTTTTAATAAAATGGGCACGCATGAATTAACATCTCAAGTAATGGATTTCATCGAAAGTTTACCACCAGAAGAAGAAGAAACACCAATTGACGGTAAAGATGTTGAATTTAAGTGGGACACATACCATGAAGATACGATTCATGCAGCTGATGATGGCTTAGAAGACGATCTTGATGATGAAGATTGGGACGAAGACGATTACGATGTCGAAGTTGAGTATCGTCGATAGTTGTCAATACTCCTGATAATTGATTAAAATAAAAGGCACAATATATTGTGCCTTTTTTATTGCCCACACATTAAAGAGAATTTATGACCGAACTTTCACTCATTGTTGCCACTGCGAATAATAGAGTTATTGGCAAAGATAATGATATGCCATGGCATCTACCTGCAGACTTAGCTTACTTTAAAAAAACGACATTAGGAAAGCCTATTATCATGGGGCGAAAAACCTATGAATCAATAGGACGCCCTTTACCTGGAAGGCGTAATATTGTTATTTCTAGAAATACAGGTTATAGCGCTGAAGGTATTGAAGTTGTAGCCTCCGTGGATGAAGCGTTAGCGCTTGTTAGGGGAGTAGAAGAAGTAATGGTGATAGGTGGTGGTGCTATCTATGCACACTGCTTACCTGCGGCTACAAGGCTTTATGTTACTCATATTCATGCTGACATTGACGGAGATACACAGTTTCCTGAGTTTGACATAGTTAATGACTGGAAAAAATTAACTAACGAGCACTTTAAGGCTAATGATAAAAATGTATATGATTTAGATTTTTCTGTATATCAAAGAGTAGAAGATTTTAAACTATAAAAAATTCAAATAGTAAATAGTAAAAAAAGCGCCATAGGCGCTTTTTTATTGTTTTTAATTTAACGAATCTAGGTTTAGGTTTACAACTTAAACTCTTGAACTGATTGTTGTAGTTCTTCAGCTAAACGAGCAACTTCACTACTCGATGAAGCCGTTTGTTGAGAGCCTGCAGTGGTTTGTTCGGCAATAGCAACAATAGACTCTAAATTTTCGCTAATTTCATGAGCAACAACACTTTGCTCTTCTGCTGCGGTAGCAATTTGAGAGCTACGATCGTAAGCCTCATGTACCGCGTGTGTAATTGCTTCAAGAGATTTCTCAGCCATTTCACTTTGTGATACACACTCAGAGGCTTGAGTCTTACCAGTATCCATTACAGTTACCGCTTTTTCTGAACCCACTTGCAGTACTTCAATCATTTTTTGAATTTCTTGGGTAGATTCTTGTGTTCTACTAGCAAGGGTTCTAACTTCATCGGCGACAACGGCAAAGCCTCGACCTTGTTCACCCGCTCGGGCTGCTTCAATAGCAGCATTTAATGCCAGTAAATTAGTTTGCTCTGCAATGCCTCGTATTACATCTAAAATGCCACCAATAGAAGCGCTGTCTTGTTGTAACTGGTTAATAACTTGAGAAGCTGAGTCCACTTCGTTGGCAAGTAACTCAATAGTTTTACGGTTGGTTTGAGAAATGACTTTAATACGTTTAGCTTCGTCATCCGCTTGTTTAATTTCACCAAGAGTGTCATTTGCACCAGCTAAAACACTTTGCGCGGTACTGCTCATTTCAGTTGTTGCAGAAGCTGCTTGCTCAACTTGATTACGTTGTTCTTCAATCGCTGTAGTACTTTGTGCTGTAACGGCAGATGTTTGCTCAGCAGCGGCAGCCAATTGTGTAGAACGACTTACTATGCTTTGAATTAAGTGTCGTAAACTATCGATTAATAAATTGCAATTTCTTGAAAGCTCAGCAAATTCATCTTTGCCTGTTTCGTCAAGTTTTTCTGATAAATTACCCGATGCAACCACATTAAGCATGTCATTAACTCGGCTAAGCGGTCTAGTGATACTAATTAAAGTAAAGTGGGCTATTACAGCTGCTGAGACAATTGAAATAATCATGATAATTGTAGTTTGGGTATTACCCCCTGACACAGACTTATCAACCATTAAATTAGTGGCTGCAGTTGTATCATTAGCGAGATCAACTTGCTTACTTAATATTTTATTGGCTATCTCGCTGTTACTTTCAGAGTCGGCTAATGCTTTGGTAGCTTTAGCTATAGAGTTAAGCTGAGTGATTTTATTAGAAAAAATACCTGTGTCACTTGACACTAATTCTTTAATACCTTCAAGTGATGATTGAAGATCGTCAGCTACACCCGAAGCATTGTTAGAACGAAGCTCATTTTCAATATCAACAAAAGAGCGTTCAACATCGTTAAAAGCATTGGTTATTTCGTTAGCAACAATTTGCTCTGCTTGTTCATTAAGTATGTCTCGGTATTCAAATGCTGAACTTACCATACCGTTTAACAAGGTTTCTATACGTTCACCAATACTTACCGCACGTTGCAACTTGGTATCGGCTAAATCATGATCAGCTAAATCTAGTAAAAGGGTTGCGGCATCATCAGCTTGTTCTTCTAGGTCACTGACGCGATCTGCCAATAAGCTTTTTTGTTCAATGGCTGTTTGGCGGTTTTGTTTTAAGTCGTTAACATTAAGGTTAAATTCAGCATATACCTTATCAACTTTATTTAAGTTGCTGAGTAACGAACTTTCGTTACGGACAATGTTTTTTAATTTCTTTAATGCAGAATCAAATTGATTATGATGTACATTAAATTCTTGATAATTCTCTTCAAGCGGTACTAGGTTGTCTTGGTAATATGCTTTTACAGCTAGATTTCCCATAGTGACTAATTCTACAGCTAAGTAGTTACTCTCTCTTAACGTTGGAATAGCTAGCTCACTCACTCTTTTTGTTGACTGGCTTATGGTACTGAGGTTAGAGAATGAAAACAGACTGGTTGTAATTAACAAAATAGCAAGAATGGAGAAACCACCAATAATCTTGACTTTCACCGTAAAATTCATATACACCACCAATTGGATTTTAAATAAGGACTACGAAATAACGAATTCTTTTTATATGATTATTTAAATAAATATTTATTATAAAAATATTGAATCACTATATCGACAACAGTTTTCAAATGTTTAATAACATTAGCTAGTATTTTTTAGTATAACAATAGAATAGCTATAATTTGAATAATTTCACTACAAGTTATCGAGTTATTTCCCTATAGCTGTTTAACGCATTGAAGATTGTTCAATAAATAACTTTTTATCATGCCACCGTAGCATGGTTAAATGTTTACGCCAAACACAACCCGTATCGAGTGCATAAATATTTTCTATCGGGCAATGGCCCATTAAAGCGGCCCAGTGGCCAAATATCCAATATTGATCTTTGTTTAACTGGGTCAGTAGATACCAGGGGATAATGTTGGTGGGCGCAACGTCTGGATTTTCTTTATATTGAAACTCTAAGGTTAAGTCTCGATTGCAATAGCGCATTCTGGTAAGCGCATTGATAGTAAAGCGAAATTTTTCAACAGCACTTTTAGCTTCGTGCCAGTCATTTGCATGGTCACCGTACATCTCTTTTAACCAGTAATTGCGGTTAGATGAGGCAATACATTGATGGGCAATTTTACCTTGCTTCATGGCTTCATCAATAGTCCATTGAGGTGAAAGCCCTGCATGGCTCATATAGGCTTGTTCGTTTGGTAGTTTTCTTATTAAGGGCTGCTGAGCGAGCCAGTCCATTAATTCATCAACATCATCGGCAGCTAATAAATCATCAAGTAAGTCTTTGGATTTGACTTTTTTATGTCCTGCGTAGGTTGCCAATAAATGTAGATCGTGATTACCTAAAACAACTTTTGCGCTGCGACCGAGGGATTTAATAAAACGTAATGTTTCTAAAGAGTGCGGCCCTCGAGCGACTAAATCGCCAACTAGCCATAATTCATCATCATTTATATCAAAGGCAACTTGCGCTAATAGTGCTTTTAATTCGCTTAGACACCCTTGAATATCACCAACTAAATAAAGTGCCATAAAAGAAGCTATTAATTGAGTATGTTAGGGATGGCAAGGCTAAACACCGGTATATTTACCTGAAGTAAATGCCCATCTTTATTGCGTACTTGGTAATGACCTTGCATTGAGCCTACCGGAGTTTTGAGCATAGAACCGCTAGTATAAGTAAAACTTGTTCCTGGCGCTATATGAGGAGTTTGTCCAACAACACCTTCTCCTTCAACACGACTAACATCACCATTAGCATCGGTAATTTTCCAGCTACGAGTTAGTAATTGCACCATTTCATCGCTATTGTTGGTAATCGTGATGGTATAACTAAAAACAAAGCGTTGATCATTTTCAATTGACTGCTCTGGCAAATAGGCTGTGGTAATTGTTACATCAATGTTTTTAGCAAGTAAAAGGGTTTCGGTCATGGTTTATTCTTCTATTAACTTTCTGTTACTGGGTGATCAACTACAAAGTTTGCCAACATAATAAAATCATCAACACTTAAATTTTCAGGGCGTAAACCTGAGTCAATCCCTAAGCTTTCTAGCTGTTCTGCAGAGATAAGTTTTTTGAAACTGTTTCTGATGGTTTTTCTGCGTTGTCCAAATGCGGCTAAACAAACTTGGTTGAGTGCTTTAATATCTTTTACTGGGTTCTTAATGTTTTTATGAGGCACTAAACGAACAATCGCTGAATCTACTTTAGGTGCTGGCTGAAAAGCTTCAGGACCGATCTCCATTACCGGGATCACTTGACACTGATACTGTGTCATGATGGAAAGTCGGCCATAAGTTTTGCAGTTAGGGCCCGCAGCCATGCGCTCTACCACTTCCTTTTGTAACATAAAGTGCATGTCTTTAACTTTGTCATTAAAAGTGAGTAAATGAAAAATTAATGGTGTAGAGATATTGTATGGAAGGTTACCAAAAATTCTTAATGGCTTGTCATCTGTAATAAGCTCGGCAAAGTTAAACTTTAAAGCATCAGTCTCATGAATGGTTAGATGAGGTGCTAAAAAAGGGTGATGGCGTAAGCGATGAGCTAAATCTCTGTCTAACTCGACAACACTGAGCTTGCCTGCGCGCTCGACGACTGGCTCTGTTAGTGCGCCTAGGCCAGGGCCTATCTCAACTAGATTTTCGTTTGGCTCAGGGTTAATCGCATCAACAATCTGACTAATAACAGCTTCATTATGAAGAAAGTTTTGCCCAAAACGTTTTTTAGCTTGATGACCTAAGTGAGAAGTTTTACTCATGTTTATTTAATCGCTTTATTAATTAGTTTTCTAGATTAGTTCGATTTATCGCTAACTTCATCGCACGCATGGTTTTCAGCCAAATCGATTGCGGTACGTATGGCTTCAATAAAGCTTCCTTTGTCAGCTTTATTGGTGCCTGCTAGCTCTAAAGCTGTACCGTGATCCACAGACGTACGAACAAAAGGCAAACCAAGCGTGATATTAACTGAAGAGCCGAAACCTTTATATTTTAAAACAGGTAACCCTTGGTCATGATACATACTTAAAATGGCATCTGCTTGTGATAGGTATTTTTCTTGAAAAATAGTATCGGCGGGTAAAGGACCAACAATATTAATGCCTTCTTCGCGCAGTTCATCAAAAGCAGGGTCCATGACTTCGATTTCTTCTTTGCCAAGGACACCGTCTTCACCGGCATGTGGGTTAATGCCGCAAGCGTAAATTGTCGGCACTTTAATGCCAAACTTGCTAATTAAATCGTTGTTTAATATACGAGTAACTTTTTGTAAACGTTCTTTAGTAATTGCTTTAGATACATATGCCAGTGGGATATGCGTGGTAACCAAGGCAACACGTAAACCTGGTGTCGCTAACATCATAACGACATCAGAACAATTGGCTTGATGAGCAAAGTACTCAGTATGGCCACTAAATGGAATGCCGGCTTTATTAATTAGCCCTTTATGTACAGGGCCAGTAACAATAGCATCGAATTCACCTGACATGTTTTTTTCACATGCTATTCGAAGCGTTTCAACAACATAGGCGCCGTTATTAGCATCTAACTCACCAGCAATACAAGGAGAGGCTAATTCCAAAGGTAATAATACTAAGGTACCTGCCTTGTGCGGAGTCGCTGGAGTGTTTTCATCATACTCAATGATTGTTAGTGGTAAACCTAACTCACGAGCTCGCTCTAGCATTAAGCTTTTCGAGGCAATCACCACTAATTGTGCAGGCCAGTCTTGGTGAGCAATAGCAATAACTAAGTCAGGTCCGACACCTGCAGGCTCACCTGGGGTGATAACAATGCGTTTTACTGTATTGAGAAGTTCAGTCATTATTATTTAGCCGCTTCAAAAATTTCAATATAGGCTTCATCGCGAGTTTCTTTAATCCAGCGAGCTTGCTCAACACCGTATTTACGATTGTATAGCATTTGATAGGCTCTATTTTCATTCATTTGCTTGGTCGCATCTATAGTTTTACGACCCGTTAAATGGATAATGTGCCAGCCAAATGATGAGCGAAATGGTTTGTGATATTCATCTATTTTCATTGTGGCAAGTGCGTCTTTAAAAGCCGGATCGTAAATTTTTGCCTCAGCCCAACCCAAATCACCACCTTGTACAGATGTAGGTCCTTCTGAATGAGCTTTCGCGAGCTCTTCAAAAGTTGCTTCACCGGCATTAATTTGATCGAGAAAACCTTGTAGCATTGATTCAGCTTTTGCTTCACTTAATATTACTGAAGGTTTAATCAGAATATGACTAGCGCGTACTTCTTCAATTTCAACAATTTGGCGTCCACGAACATCTAGTATTTTGACAATACTAAAACCTAAACCGGTACGAATTGGCCCTAAAACCTCTCCTTTTCCTTTACCTTCAACAAGTTCTGAAAACAAAGTTGGCATTTCGTTAATGTTTTTCCAACCTAAATCACCGCCTGTTAGTGCGTTCGCTGCACCTGAAGAAGACATGGCGATTTTAGTAAAGTCTGAACCTTTGTTCAGTAAATCGATAACTTTCTGAGCTTTAATTTTCTGAGCTTCCATTTCTTCTGCGCTTGCATCGGTAGGAAACTCAATTAAAATATGACCTAAACGATAATCTACATCGTTTATGGTTTGTTCTTTCATTGACTCTAAAAGGTTTGATACTTCTTGAGGAGAAATAAAAACACGACGTCTAACACTTGCTCTACTTACTTGTCCTGAAATTAATTCTGTTCGCACGCTTTCACGATATTTTTCATAACTTGTGCCATCAGCAATAATATTACGGCGAAACTCTGCTAAAGACATTTTGTTTTCATTCGCCATATTGGTAATGGTTTCATCTAACTCTGCATCACTGACTTGAACACCCATGCGCTCGCCAATTTGCACAATAAGTTCATCGTTTATTAATTTTTCAGTAACCTGAATGCGTAAAGCTTTATCTGATGGCAAGCTTTGATTGCTTCTACTAGCTTGCCCTTTAACTGAAGCAATTAAATCAGTAATTTCAGATTCTAAGACCACGCCATTGTTTACAATAACAGCTACTCTATCGAGCAATACTTCGTTTGCTTGTGTTGCTGACATTATGCCAATGGCAAATAAAGCGCTAAGAGAAAGTTTTTTCATTATGTTTTTCATGTAATGTTTCTTGTTATGCCGTGTTAATTATTTAAAAAATAAGGACGCTTATATCCGAATATGCTTGAGTTAAACATATCGTCGGTACCAACAGAGCTCTGCTGACCACTTAGCCCTTTAATGTTGAACTGTATCATAAAACCGCTGTCAAATTCATCGCGGTTTTCATTAATAAAATTGTTACTATCTAAGTTAGAAATAATATGGCGATGGTAAACTAGCCTAATTACCCAACAGCAACTTTCATATTGAAAACCTGCATATGATTCTAAACTTCGCTTTTGAATTAAATCTTGCGTAAACCGACCAACAAACTTCCAATCTTTGTTAATAGGAAAGTTGGTCAGCAGTGATGCTTGTTCTAATCTATTACCTGAGACATCACGAGTGAACCTATGGTTCAATTGAACGTTAGTATTTTTATTATAACGGTAATCAATATTAATTTGGCTTTTGTTAATTAAGCTTGATTGTGTATCGTATTGAAGATCTGAGCTGATTTGCCATTGACGATTAATTCTAAAAAATACATCTGCTGCTAATGCCGACTCTTCTTCTGAACCGTCAATTTGATTAAACTGGTCAAAACTATCTAAATAGGTAATTTGACCTAAACTAAAGCGTAATAATTCCGTATTGGAGGGATCTAATATTCTACTGGTTACCCCCCAAGAATATTGATTAGCAGCAGCAATTCTATCTAAGCCGCTATTTCTTCTATCTCTAAATAAACCATCATAATCGTATTGTAATACGGTTGTGTCATAAATGCCGATATTACTTTGGTCAACTTCATCTACGTATAGGTACTGTACTTGGGGTTCTAATGTTTGTGTATATTCGGCATTAAATAAGGTCATTTGGCGATCTAAATTAAAGCCGCCATGAAATCGTACTTTAGGTAAGGTTCTGCTTACGTTTTCTTCTAGGCTACTAGCTAAAGGAATATCATCTTGTTGGTAATACGTTTGTAACACTTTAAATTCAGAATTTAAAAACCATGCAGGAGAGGAGAATGGCAGGGTAAGTCCAGCCTCTACGTGATATCTATTTGCACTGGCTTGATCTAAGCTTGGGCTTTCAAAATGGCTCATCTCTGAGTAGAGCTCAAATTGACTATTGTAAAAATTGAGCGGTTGTTGCAGTCGTAACTCTATTTGTGGCAACGTTTTATAACTAGCTTTATGATCTCCTAATACTTCAAAATCTTGCAATTTCATGGTGGTTTGCCAAGTTTCAGCAAAGTAAGATAGTTCGCCTACTTGATACAGATAAGTGTCATTATCGTTGTATTGTTTACTGCCAATGTCGACTAGGTAATTGTCATCACTGATGGTGGTATAGTCAACATAGGCTCTAAAATTGTCGGAGAAGGTACCGACATGTTGAAAACGAGCTAAGTAGCGCGGATCATCATTGTTTTTAAGTGAGTTATCTTTATTAAGGTATTCAAGATCGATGATGCCGGCTTGTTGACCTGATAAATACCTAAACTCTGTAAGTAGCTGTGTACCGCGCTTCGACATGTAATGTGGAGTTATGGTCGCATCCATATTTTCCGCAATATTGATGTAAAATGGCGTAGCAATTTCTAACCCTGATTGGCTCGATATATCTAATGTCGGCTCAGCCAGAAAGCCCGTTTTTCTTTTATTGGTTACCGGAAAAGAAAAGTAAGGCACATATAATACAGGTACGTCGAAAACTCTAATTTTAGCGTGGTAAATTCTGCCAATATTTTCTTGGGTGGAAATCGTAATTTCGCTAGCAACTAACTGCCAATCAGGTACGTCTCCTAAACAAGTGGTATATGTTGAATCGAGTAAAGATAAAGTACCATCTAAACCTATCGACAACTCTGAAGCACTGCCGTGGCCAGGATTATTATATAATTGATAAGACGCATCGTTTAGGGTAGTTTTTTGTGAACTGTCGCTAATATTTAATTCACTAGCAAACACATTAATACCATTATTTTGGTATTGAATATTGCCTTGAGCAAGCAAAGCCAAGGTTTGACGATTGAACAAAAGCTTGTCAGCTAGTATAGCGTGATCTTTATTGACTAAGGTAACATCACCGCTAAAGTTAGCAATTTGGTCTTGTAAAATAGAAGAGGATATCGACTCGATTTGAATACTATCATCGAGCACCGTCGGTAGTTCGCTGCCTATTTTGCTAAATTGAGCAATAGGACATTGCTGTATAAGAGCCGGTGTATTCGTATTTTCTTTATCTATATTGGAAACAGTTTTATTAGCTTGGGCGGCAACAGAGTGCAAACTTGAAAAACAAAGACAATAAGTAATAAAAGTTAATTTAAAACGTGAAAACATGTAGTGTCCGAAAAGTATTAGTCGTAAGTGCTTTTTATTTGTTAACCTTGGCTTACTAATAAAAAAACAGTAAAAAGTGATGAAAAACATATTTTATTGTCAAACATCGCTATGATATAGCAATTTTTGCTATCCCGCTAATGCCTTTATTTATTTTTTAAGTGGGTTTTTTCATAAAAAGGTTGTTACTTTGTTATCAGAATCAAGATACTTGTCATTAAAGCATTGGTTAGCTACTGTTTTATCGCCTAAAGATGGCTGTTCATCTATTCAATTATCATCTATGACAGGGGACGCTGGCTTCCGTCAATATTATCGTTTTCATCATGGTGGTGTGTCTTTTATCGCGGTAGATGCACCACAATCATTATCAAATAATGATGCTTTTGTCGCTTTACAACAAAGCTTAGCTTCGCAAAATATATGTGTACCTCAAATAATCGATTGCGATTTAACACAAGGTTTTTTCTGCCTTTCAGATTTTGGTGATTATTTATTAGCAGATTTAGTCAAAACAGAAAAAGAAAGTGCACTCGTTAAAAGCTTTTATATTAAAGCGATTAACATGCTCCCAAGTATTGCTGCAACGAAAATTCTCCCAACGAATGATTATAAACTGCCTATCTATGATCGCGCTTTTATTCAACTTGAATTATCAATATTTACTGATTGGTTGTTAAGTAAGCATTTAAATATAAAATTAACGGCTAATGATCAACGTCAACTTGAATCATGTTTTTCGTTACTCGTCGATAGTGCCCTAGAACAACCACAGGTAACCATGCATCGAGATTATCATAGTCGAAATATCATGATACTCGAAGATCAACAGTTGGGTGTGATTGATTTTCAAGATGCGGTTACAGGCCCGATCACTTACGACATTGTTTCTTTATTACGTGATTGTTATGTGCGCTATTCCGACGAAATGGTGACATCATTATTTACATCATTTTGTCGATTGATGGAAACACAGTATTCGCTGACAAACGTTTCAGACGAGCAGTGGAATAAGTGGTTTGATTTTATGGGCCTACAGCGTCATCTCAAGGCAAGTGGTATTTTTTGTCGTTTGTATTATCGAGATAATAAAGAAGGCTATTTAAAAGATGTGCCTTTGACACTTTCTTATATTGAAAAAATTAGTAGTCGCTATCCAGCATTACGGTTTATACATCAACTCATCACAGAGAAAGTACAACCGGCAATGAATAAACTGCACGAACAACCAAGTTGCCATGACGATAAACCAATCAAGAAGTAACAAATAAATGAAAGCAATGATATTGGCGGCTGGACGAGGGGCACGTATGAAACCTCTTACTGATAACTGCCCTAAACCTTTATTAAAAATTAATGGCATCGCGCTTATTGAATACCATATTAAAGCGCTAGCTAAAGCAGGCATTAAAGATATTGTAATTAACCATGCTTGGTGTGGTCAGCAACTTGTGGATTACTTAAAAGATGGAAGTCAATGGCAAGTTAATATTACCTACAGTAAAGAGCAACACGCACTTGAAACTGCCGGAGGTATTATTAATGCACTGCCATTATTGGGCGATAAGCCTTTCTTAGTAGTTAATGGTGATGTATTTACAGATTATAACTTTAAAGATATTCCTTCGTTATCATCAGATGGTTTTGCCCATTTATGGTTGGTTAACAATCCTAGTCATAACACCAAAGGGGACTTTGCTATTAAAGACGGTTTGTTACAAAATTTAGCAAAAAACGGTAACGAATTAACCGTTCAACAAAGTTATACTTACAGCGGAATTGCTATATTTAAACCTGAGTTTTTTCAGCCGCAACATTTTGAACAGCAAACAATACCAAGTCAAGGGAGCGAAACAGCATTGCCTTTAGCTCCTTTATTAAGAGAAGCGGCAAACAAACATTTAATATCAGCAAGTGTTTTATCAGGATCTTGGACAGATGTAGGCACTCCAGAGCGTTTAGCGCAGTTAAATGCAATAGATAAACAGTAGATTAGGAATTTTTGAACGTATGCATATTTGGGGTAAAGTCTTTGGTTTTTTATTTGGCTTAATGTTAAGTAAAAATTTATTGGGCGCTTTATTAGGAGTTTGGGTCGGACATATGTTCGATAAAGGACGTCGAATCGACTTTGATGGCTTTTCGCCGAATAAAGAGGATGACGTTACGCGTCAAGCTGTATTTTTTTATACCACTTTTTCTGTGATGGGGCATATTGCTAAGGCTAATGGGCATGTTAGTAAACATGAAATTGCTTTTGCGACAGCTTATATGGATAAAATGGGCTTGACGGGTGGTATGAGGCAACAAGCGCAAGATGCATTTCGTGAAGGGAAGTCTTCGGGTTTTCCTATTGATGAACGGTTAAGAAAATTTAAGAGCGCTTGTGGTCGCCGCCAAGATCTTTTATTGATGTTTTTAGAAATACAAATTCAAGTTGCATTTTCTGATGGAGAATTAGATTCAGCAGAAAGAAGTGTGCTGCATAAAATTGCTAAACAGTTAGGTTTCTCAACAAGAGAGCTTGATAAGTTACTTGAAATGATTATCGCAGGCGCCGCGTTTCATCAAGGCGGCAGTCAAGGAAGCTATCAAGGTCAACAGGGCAGTCGACAGGGAGCAGGGCCTCAACAACTTGCCAGTGCTTATGCAGTATTAGGTGTCAGTGAAACATCTGATCTTAAAGACATTAAAAAAGCATATAAAAAGTTAATGTCGCAACATCACCCTGATAAACTAGTCGCTAAGGGACTGCCACCTGAGATGATGGAAGCAGCCAAGCAAAAAACACAAGATATTCAAGCAGCGTACGACTTGATCGCTAAAAATCGCTAACAATCAGTTAAGATATTGGCTATTTCGATAAGATATTGTTACCAACCAATAGAGGTGAGCCACCCTTTAATCGCTATTTTCAAAGATTCTTGGGGATAGTAACTACTTGATAAATTAGTGAGTTGGCGTTGACGATAAAACGCTTTCATTGTTTGTTTAGTTTTTGATAAACGCAATATTGCACTTTTAGTCGCCAAAGAGTGATCTCGTGTTAAGTACAAGTCTAATACGGGAAAGCTACTTTGCGCGATAGAGGTGGCAAAATGTTCATTTTCTTCTTCGCTATACATATAACTACTTAATAATATCAATGCATTAGGCGGTGGATTTTTACCCAGTTGATATAAGTCAGTTAAAATTGCTCCATGGCTTCCTTGAGCAATAACAATAAAAATACCTGGGTATTCATGGGCTTTTTCCATCACTGTTTCGATAATAGCGCTCAGTTGTGACTGATAATCGGTGATGGTTTTTAGATTCTCTGCTTGTCGGTCTGATTTTTTTAATGCTTGAGACGGATAATTATCAGGTTTACTCGGCGGTTGAATTGAAATAGTGGTCCAGCCTTGTTTAGGCATACTATTTCTCAAAAAGTTTAACCCTTTTGGGTTTGTTGCTGTTTGTTGCCAATCGGCGAGTAGAATAGCTACTCCTTTAGTATTGGCAGCAGTGCTTTCTTTTATTAAGGTGATAAAATCATTTGGGCCAGCTAGTAACGGCTTAATTTCACTCGATGTAAGGTAATGATTAATATCTGACGTTTGTTGCTCATTTAAGGAAACTGGGGCAGGAATAACTCGCTTTTCTGTAGAGCTTTCAGCGGCGTTGTCTGTTTTATCGGTATTTGTGTTTTCTTTAATACTTTTTGTTTCATCGCTTGATGCTGTTTGTTCTTGTGCAGTAGCTTGCTCTTGCGCAGCAATAGAGAATGCATAGAAGTTTGTAGATAAACATACGCTGATAATTAATAGATAAAATCGTGACAACTTGAACTCCGTATGAGTATAAAACAAATGAAAAATTAGCTGACAGCTTTCAATACAGTTTATCGACCAATATACTCTTTTCTATAGGTTTATAGCAAAACCATTTTAGTGTTTGTTAGAAAGAGAGTGATTAAAATGGACAGTTAGCAATAAATTCGAGATTTTCACCGCTAACAGGGTGTTTAACCTTTAACATTTGAGCGTGAAGTTGTAATCGGTTACTCATGGCAAGCGCTTTATCATGAGCATATAATCGATCACCTAAAATAGGGTGTCCTATGGCGAGCATATGTACGCGTAGTTGGTGAGAGCGACCGGTAATAGGAGTTAATTCAACAAGTGTCGAGCTATTGCCATTAACATTGTCAGTGCTAATAACCCGATAATGAGTTAACGATTTTTTTCCTTGTTCGTGATCTACTTTTTGTTTAGGGCGGTTAGGCCAATCACAAATAAGCGGTAAATCGACACTGCCGTTTTCGTTTGTAACTTCGCCAAATACACGGGCAATATAACTTTTTGATGTCAGCCGTTTTTCAAATTGTTGGCTAATAGCAACATGAGCTGGTTTGTTTAGCGCCATTAAAATAATGCCCGAAGTTGCCATATCAAGCCGATGTACGACTGTAGCACTGGGCAACACGCGGCTGACTCTATTTTGCAAGCAATCTTGATGTTCTGGTAATCGACCAGGAACCGATAACAAGCCGCTACCTTTATTAAGTACCACTATGTCGTTATCTTGATAAATAATATCAAGATAAGGCGACATTGGGGGTTGGTAAACAAAGTCTGGATTTGCTGCCATTTATAGGTTCCTGTTTAGCGTATTATAATGTTGAATGAATAATAACTACTGATTACTAACAACAATCATACGCACGGCTTCAAACTTAAGTTGAGCTTTATCAATATAACTGCTTAATTCATCTTGCTGTATTTTGATAAAGTCTAACTCTTCTTGACGAACGCTTGGGTTAATTGCAGCTAATGCAGTTAAACGATCGTACTCTTCATCTAAAGTTGTGTGCATATTGGCAAGTGCTTTAGTTTGAATATCCGCAACTTGTTTGTCTGCATGTGTTTCTGCTTTCGCCACTAAAGCAGGTACTTGATTTTTTAGCGCTTTAACCAATTGCAAAGCCACTTGTTTTTTCACTGGTGTAAGTTGGCTATCGAGCACTTGTTCAGATACTTTATCGGCTAAATTTATCCCTGACTTATCCACTAATATTCTAACTGGTGTAGTGGGTAAGTAGCGCCCTAGTTGTAAATGGGCTGGCGCTGTTGCTTCTAAAGTAAATAAACACTCTAAGAAAAATGTCCCGACAGGCAAGGCAGGATTCTTTAAAATACCAATACTGGCATTACCAATGTCGTCACTGAGGAGTAAATCGATAACACCACGAACCATAGGGTGGTCCCAAGTAATTAACTGATAGTTTTCGTTTTGCAGCGCGGTTTCACGATCAAAGGTGATAGTTGTTCCGTCTTCTGGTAAACAAGGAAAATTCGAATTAAGCATGTGCTCAGTTTGATTAAGCGCTAAGGCATTATCGGCTTTGTCATCTTGTTGTACACCAAAGACATCGAATACTTGAAACATAAATTGTGGCAAGTCAAATTGACGATCAGAGCGGGCTATCTTTTCTACCAGCTCATGTGCTCTGCCTTGACCTGAAGAATTAAGCTCGAGTAATTTATCACGGCCCGACTCCAGCTCTGCTTTAATAGCAAGATGCTTAGCATGGCTATCTTCAATGAGTGTCGTTGCAGCTTCAGACTGCCATTGCGCTGTAAGCGCTAAATCGAAAATATTCTCACCAAAATTATCAAAGATTACGCGCCCTGTAATACAAGTATGCTCAAAAGCATTTAAACCTTGTTGGTACCAGTTAAATAATAACTCTTGTGCAGAGTCTTCAAAATAAGGGACATGTAGCTGTATCACTTCGGTTTGACCAATTCGATCTAGGCGACCAATACGCTGTTCAAGTAAGTCGGGATTGCTAGGTAAGTCAAACAACACTAAATGATGAGCAAATTGGAAGTTTCTGCCCTCACTGCCGATCTCAGAACATAATAATAATTGAGCACTGTCTTCATCTTGAGCAAAGTAAGCTGCGGCTTTATCGCGTTCAAATATTGATAAGCCTTCATGGAAAACAGCGGCACGTATGCCTTCTCGAACGCGCAGAGCGTTTTCTAAATCTATGGCAGTTTGTGCGTGAGCACAAATAACCAATACCTTTTCTCGATTGAGGTCGTTAAGTAAATTAATTAAGAAATCGACACGAGGATCAAAGTCTGTCCACAGTTGTTCTTGGTTATCTAAACCATAAAGCATTTCTGGGCAGAATATAAATTTACTTTGCCCCTGTGACTTGAGTTGCTCACTACTATCACTTAATAAGTACTCACTAACTTGTTCTTGGTATTGCTCAGGCATTACTAATGGTGTCGGTTTTAATTGACGCTCAGGGAAGCCTTTAATGGTGTTTCGACTATTTCTAAATAAAATACGACCGGTACCGTGGCGATCTAACAATTGTTTTAGTAATTGTTGGCGAGCATTGTTTTCAGTACTAGGGCATGAGTCAATACTATTAATTGCGGTTAATAAGTCACTAATGTCACTTTCTTTTAATAAGTTAGTGAGTGTAGCTATTTGCTCTTGGCTTAGCATATGCCCTTCAACTAAAGCATTAGCTGCATCGGCGACTTCGGTATAGTGTGCTTCTTCTTCAGTAAATTTTTGGTAATCAAAAAATCGATCCGGATCGAGTAAACGTAAACGTGCGAAGTGCGACTCGTGTCCTAATTGATCTGGTGTAGCTGTAAGTAACAATACACCTGGGATAGTTTGAGATAATTGCTCAATACACTGATATTCAACACTTGCATTGTCTTGTTGCCAATTTAAATGGTGCGCCTCATCGACAACCATTAAATCCCAATCTTCCTCAATAAGTGATTCATACCACGTTGGGTTTTGCGTAATAAAGTCTAAATTAACAAGCACCAATTGTTCAGAACTAAAAGGGTTAATGTTATCGCCATCATTGGCACTTTCTACACAACGATCTTCATCAAAAATACTAAATTTAAGGTTAAATCGACGCAACATTTCAACTAACCATTGGTGCATGAGTGACTCAGGCACAATAATTAATACACGCTTTGCACGGCCACTAACTAATTGCTGATGAATAATTAAGCCTGCTTCAATGGTTTTGCCTAAGCCGACTTCATCGGCCAATAATACGCGAGGAGCAAATCGACTGCCGACTTCATCAGCAATATAAAGCTGATGAGGAATTAAACTAACGCGTGCACCTAATAAGCCCATTAATTCAGATTGCTGTTGTTCAAACTGATGCTGCAAACAGTCTTTTCTTAAGCTGAACCAATCAAGACGATCGACTTGACCATTAAGTAGTCTGTCGTGTGGTTTATTGAATTTTATAAAGTGATCTATCATCACTTCTTTTAAACTAGCGGGTTCGTTAGTGTCTTTACGAATTCCGTGATAAGTGATGAGGTTGTTTATTTCTTCCATGGATTCAACAACAAGCTGCCAGCCTTCATGGCTTGGAATACTATCCCCTGTATTAAAAATGACACGCGTTAATGGCGCATCGGCAATAGCATATTGGCGAGCTTCTCCGGTAGCGGTATAAACAATAGTAACAAAGCGATGTTCGATAGCTGTTACTGTGCCTAAACCTTGATCAGATTCACTATCACTGATCCAACGTTGTCCCGGGTGAAATGGCATGAAAAAAGTCTCCAAAAAATAAATGAAAAAGCGTCAAGTCGCCCTCAAAAAAACGGCGGCTATCATATACCAAAAACGACGACTAAGCCATAGCAGATAAGTGTTACAAATTGGTTAATTCTTTTGCAGAATAAGAATTTCTTGCATGATTTAATCATAGGTGAGTTTTTGAAAAAATTCTTTTGATTTTCTTTTAAGATAGTGGCAATGTAGAGTTAACTTTACTCAAGGAGAATGCTAAATGTTTTGGGATAGCTCAATGTTTGGATGGTAAAGTTGCTAAAAACTTAAGAGCTTTATATCTAAGTGTTTTGCTAGCTAATTTTACTCTTGCTAGGAATGCCATATGACTGAAGATACAGCCTCAAATCAAAAAATTATCTATATCTTAGATACCAATATTCTATTGCACGAACCTTTCGCTTTTTTATCATTTCAAGAACATGATGTTGTGGTACCTATGACGGTACTCGAAGAACTCGATTCAATCAAAGACAGACGTAAAGATGTGAGTCGGGATGCACGGGTAGCCATTCGCGCATTAGAAGATACCCTCACAGATGCTCCACCAGAAAAAGTGTTAGCGGGTGTTAAATTACCTGAAACAGACGAGTTACATCCCAGTGGTTGTTTATCAATATTTAATGATTATTCGTTGGCTCAAACATCTGGTGTGCTGTCTTTTAATGAAAATGATAATCGTATTATTAATGCCGCTTTACATATCCAGAAAGTTAAAGCGCCGAGTAAAGTTGTTTTAGTGACTAAAGATATTAACATGCGATTAAAAGCCAAAGGTGCTGGCCTTGCTCATGTTGAAGATTATAGAACTGATCAGCTCATTGATGATATTCGTTTTTTAACCAAGGGGTACTACACATTCGAGGGAGATTTTTGGCAAAAAATTAAAGACTGTGAAAGCGAAACTCTTGGTAGAGAAACAACACATTTTATCGATAAAGAAGCACTACCATTAACCTACGTTAATGAGTATTTACTCGATGAAACAGAGCATTTTGCTGCTAAAGTTACTGGGTGGAATGATGAGAAAATATCCATTCAGGACTTAAGTCGAGAAAGGTTAATGTCTAAAAATGCTTGGGGTATACAACCTAAAAATATCTATCAAGGCATGGCCATGGATGCACTGCTTGACCCAACCATAGATTTGGTCATTCTAACAGGTCCTGCAGGGTGTGGTAAGACATTGTTAGCTCTTGCGGCCGCGTTAGAGCAAGTTGTTGAGCGTGGTTTGTATGAAAAGGTTATTGTAACGCGCAGCACGCCTGAAATAGCCGAGTCGATTGGTTTTCTCCCAGGTACGGAAGAAGAGAAAATGGCTCCTTGGCTTGCAGCTATCACCGACTCTTTGGAAGTGTTACACAAACAAGATGAAAGCATGTCGGGTAGTTTAGATTACATAATGGAAAAGGCAAACATTCAATTTAAGTCGGTAAACTTCATGCGAGGTCGGAGTATTCAAAATGCCATAGTATTACTCGATGAATGCCAAAACTTAACTGCTGCCCAATTAAAAACAATTATCACTCGATGTGGTGAAGGTACAAAGTTGGTGTGCTCTGGTAATTTGGCACAAATTGACAGTAATTATTTAACACCAGTTACTTCAGGGTTAACCTATATTGTTGAGCGGTTTAAAAACTTTGAGGGGAGCGCGACCATTAATTTAAATGGTGTGGTTCGAAGTCGTTTGGCATCGTTTGCAGAAGAAAACTTGTAATATATGTTTGTTAAACACCACAATTAAATGGAATAAATCGGCGACTAAAGGTGGTTGCCGCTTTTCTTTAAAACTATCAGAAAATAAGTCTATTCTATCGTTAGTTAAAATTTTATTAGAAATCAAGATAACTCCACTTGTAACCTGACCTTTAGTGATTTAATTTAAAGTCTTCAAATTTTCTCATTCGTATTAAGGGTAACTGTGCCATATTTAGGGCTGAAAAATAAAGTCTTTAACCGTTATAACTCTGCTGTAGTATTGGTATTTATTGGCATTGTGTTATCTGCTGTTGTTTTTGGTGTTATCCGTTATCAAAGCGAGTTAAATGTTTATACAAAAGAATCACTGCACGACTTAACTGTACAAGGCCGTAATTTAAATACGATTTTAGAACATAGTGTGCAATCGATTAAAGGTATGCAAGAGTTTGCTAATCACTCTTTAGCTTATCCGCAAGAGTTATCAGCTAAAACCCCGGCATTAAAACAAGATGGCGCTTTATTTTACCTAGATATTCCTAAGCATCAAAATACTACTCCCCTCGAAAAAAAATTGCGCGGTAATATAACCGGCAAAGGCGATATTGAATTGTTTGATCAAAAAATGAATGACGAAATCGCCATGGCAAATGCACTAACGCCTGCATTTATTACAGCCAATATGACCATTCCAGAAGCTACTTGGTTTTATTATTTGTCTTTTAATAAATTCGTTAGTATTTACCCATGGATTGATCGTAAAAATTGGCATTATAGCGATAAAATGCTTGATAACCCTTACGCCAAAAATATTATTCAATTAACGGATAAAGCAGAAGAGTATTTTTGGTCGCCTCCTTATATAGATGCAGCAGGTTCAGGGTTAAATACCTCGCTTAGTTTAGGTGTGGTTCGCGATAATGAAGTTGTTGGCGCAGTTGTTATAGATATTAATTTAGCCAGTTTGCAAAAAAACTTACCAGACTTTACCTCAATGCAACATGGTATTGTGCTATTAAATAAAGAAAACCGAGTGTTAGTTTACAAGCACCATGACAAGTCGACATTATCTCCAGAAACTTCTTGGCAAGAGGTTTTACCTGAACAATTAAGTCAAAAAGATATCAATAAATTATTAGCGTCATCCGATTCGCAAGAAATTGATGGTTGGTTATTGCAGAAATACCAATTAACGATTAATGATTGGACATTAATAAAGTATCAGCCTTATGAGGATTTTACCGCCCCTGTATTTAATCGTTTTATGCAGATATTTTTCTTGTTTTTCTCAGGACTTGTCGCTTTTTTAACCTTAGTGTATTTGTTAACTCGTAGTACGTTTATTAAACCTGCTACAGATTTTATGAGTCATATTGAATATTGCGCACAAGGCGATCCAGGTAAGATAAAACCAACAGCTGACTGGCTACATTGGTTTAATATTGTCGAAAAAATATTTGGTCAAAATAGGAGTTTATTACAACAATTAAAAGATAAGAATAAAGAGCTCGATTTACGTGTAATAGAAAAAACCCAAGCGTTAATGAAAAGCTCGCAGCATCATCAGCGCGACAGTGCTTTACTCCGCTCTGTAATGAATGCGATGCCAGAGCTTATTATTTTTAACGATAATCAAAACCAACTTATCGGTTGTAATAAAGCATTTGAAGATTCTGTTAATAAAGAGGAATCTGCTATGCTGGGGAGTCAGGTCAGTGAATTCATGCCAAGCTCACTAGCAAAGGCATTGATTGAACTTTCAACACAATCCCTGCAGCCATTGAAGTGTGAATATGAAAAAAAGGGTGATGCCACATTAACTTCCAGTCAAGAGTTAGACTCTGCTGTTAAAGATAGTTTAAATACAGAGTATCATAGCCCTTCTTTTCAACGTGTGGTTGAAACCAAAAGCCATACTTATGAAATTGTTAGTCGACAGTTTTTTAATGATACTGGCATCTCGTTAGGTACCATTAATATTTTTCGAGATGTTACAGAACAATATGAAGTGCAATCGGCATTAAAAGCAGCTAAAGATCAAGCAGAATACGCTAATCAGGCTAAGAATCAATTTTTAGCGAACATGAGTCATGAAATTCGCACTCCCATTAACGCGATGCAAGGCATGATGACACTGCTTACCAAAACACGACTTAATGCGCATCAACTACATTATTTAGCCAACGCACAAGATGCCTCAGTTTCATTGCTACACCTTATTGATGAGTTGCTGGATTTGTCAAAAATTGAAGCAGGTAAAATGTTTATTACCAAGCATGAAGCTAACTTAGATTTAATCGTCAACCAAGCATTAAAACTTAATTTGGCGATGATTAACAATAATGCACTAACTTTAACTGTAGATATTGCACCCGATGTTCCTCAATTTGTTATGACTGACGAAATGAGATTAGTTCAAGTGTTAACCAACCTGTTAAATAATTCGGTCAAATTTACTCCGCAAGGAGAAATTATGTTGAGTGTTGAACTTATTGCAAACAGCGAAAAGAACAAGCTGGTACGTTTTTCGGTTAGTGATAATGGAATTGGTATCGCCAAAGATCAGCAAGTGCACTTGTTTGATGCCTTTAGCCAAGCCGATCAAACCATGACCAGAGAATATGGTGGATCTGGGTTAGGTTTATCCATTTGCCAGCAAATAGTGTGTTTGCTAGGTGGGGAAATCTCAATCAAAAGTGAGTTGGGCAAAGGCAGTGAGTTTAGTTTTGTATTGCCTTTTGTATTGCCATCGAAAGAGCAAGAGTTAGACAGTGCTTTGGTCGATAAAAATGTGCTGTTGTGCGGTGTTAATTGCTCGTTCTCCTCCAGCTTGGTGTCAGTAATTAATGCCAACGAATGGGATTATGCCTTGGTAGATTCTCTTTCTGAAATAAACACATTAACAACCTCAAAATCGCTTATTGTGTTACTTGACGCTGATGAATTAACTGAAGAGATAATTAACCCGTTAGAGCTAATAATTAGCCAGCCTAATCATAATATTAAGCTTATTGCTTTTTGCCAAGAAGCGATGAATTCGATCTCATCCATAATTAGTGATCGTTTACATCTGTTATCTGTGCCGTATATTTTATTAGATAAACCCCTGTATCGATTTTCTATTAATGAAATAAGTAACGCTTTGTCTGCCGAGTGTAAAAGTAAACAGCAGTTAAGTCATTCGTTAAAGCAAAATAACCAACAGTTAACTCAATCACAAGCGCTAACTCAACAATGTGAAGAACCAAGTACTCAAATAAATGAAGGGAAAAATTTATCGGGAATTACCGTGCTGCTTGTTGAAGATAACTTAGTAAATCAGCTGGTTGCTAAAGAGTTACTGGTCAGTATGCAGGCTAAGGTGATTATTGCTGACAATGGTCAACATGCACTTAACATATTAACTGAGCATCAAATTGAGGGAAATGAAGATAAGTGGATCGATATTGTGCTAATGGATATTCAAATGCCAATAATGGATGGCTTAACAGCGACTCGCCTCATTAGGCAGCAACCTTTATTAATGACTTTACCAATTGTAGCTATGACCGCACATGCTAGAGCAGAAGATAAAGAAAATAGTTATGACGCAGGCATGAATTTACATATCGCAAAACCGATTAATTCAGAAATACTACTGACAAGTATTCTTAAGGTTTTATCAGAAAAGTAGCAAGGGCTAATGAAAAGTTTCAGTAATGTAATGACCATTATAAATGGCCTGTTCAGAGCTTGGTGCTAGCTGGCCTAAACGTAATAAAGCAGGCCCTGTGGGTTCGGCTAACACATAGTTAATACCATTAACGTCAATACTAATATCGTCTCCTACTGACGGAATGCTAATACCAATAAAAGCATGTTGGTCAATAAACACTAATACCATAGCAATTCTAGGCATTAAAGCGCGCAACATAGTCGCTGTTAATGTCACTTTTGAGTCGCAATCGCCTTGGTTCTCCCACAATAACTTTGACGGTGGATTAAAACCTGCACCTGAAGAGTTTATTCTAGACTCTAAGGGGGAATATGGAATGCTTTGTACAAAGGAAAGCACAAAATCAGTTACTTGTCGGATATTTTGTATTGATACTTTTTCTAAAATAAGCGGTTTCATTAATGAGAAATCATCTACCGAATTATTCGCTATTTTTACGTGGTTAGGTTTTATACCGATAATTTGATCAGGAGTCGTAAAAGCGTGATAAAAATTGTCATCTAAGTAAGCAGTTGTACAAGCTTGTTTGATATCACTCAGCTTTTGATATGCCAGTTGGACCTTTGCTTGATCTTTACCATTAATTTCAATACTGCTATAGGCAGCTGATGTTGGGAAATTGACTTGAACACCAGTGATAGGTGAATTAAGCCACTGTTGCCTCGTTGCTTGAAAAATAGCTCGCTCCGCGAACTCTGACTTATAGGCTCTAAAACCTCTAAAACGGTTAAAAATCGCTTCTTTAGTTAATAAAAACTGCATAGCTTGTTCATCACCACGATGATCAAGCCATTGGTAAGTAAACTGGTAGCTATCCGCAACTTTTTTCTTTGAGAAATGTAACTGCTGAGTTAAAGCACTACAGGAAAAGGTAGTGAGTAAACAGCTTAAAAAAAGACGGAATAAAAAGGTTTGTCTCATAGGTTTGATATAATTACTTAATCGATTAATCACATTTCATTATTAACACTAGCGTAATTTTAATAACAAGGACAAGTTGTTTACCTTAAATAACTTTACTTTTTCGAGAAAACAGCTATATTCAAACAATTGTTTTAATTGTTTGTTTGACTTTGTTGAGCAACCCCATTGGAGAATGAAAGTGGCTGAGTATCAAGTTCCCTTAAAAGACATGAGTTTTTTGCTATACGACGTTTTTAAAAATGACGAGCTTTGGCAAAACCTTCCTAAATTAGCAGATCATGTTGATCGTGAAACTGTCGATGCAATCTTACAAGAGTGCTCGAAAATTGCTGAACAGCAAATTGCTCCTCTTTCACGCGAAGGTGACGAAGTCGGTGTAAGTTTTGATCAAGGTAAAGTTACCACCGCTCCAGGTTATAAAGCCGCATTTAATACTTACGCTGAAGGTGGGTGGAGTGCATTGGGTGGAGATCTTGAATATGGCGGTATGGGAATGCCGAAAGTAGTCACCGCATTCCATGAAGAGATGTTGTGTTCAGCTGATATTTCATTTTCTTTGTACACAGGTTTAACTGCAGGTGCTGGGCTATCTCTAGCAAAACATGGTAGTGAAGAACTTAAGCAGCGATATTTAACACGTATGTACACCGGCGAATGGGCGGCATCTATGTGTTTAACAGAAGCACATGCAGGAACCGATTTAGGAATGATCCGCACTAAAGCTATCCCTCAAGCAGATGGTAGTTATAAAGTGACAGGTAGTAAAATATTTATTACCGCAGGTGAACACGATTTAACCGACAATATTGTTCATTTAGTTTTAGCTAAATTACCCGATGCACCAGCAGGGCCTCGTGGTATTTCATTATTTTTAGTGCCTAAAATTTCTGTAAACGACGATGAAACTTTAGGTGAAAGCAACCATGTAACTTGTGGATCAATTGAACATAAAATGGGTATCCATGCATCGGCTACCTGTGTGATGAATTTTGATGAATCTCAAGGCTTTTTAATTGGTGAACTTAATAAAGGCTTAGCTTGTATGTTCACTATGATGAATTTTGAACGCATAGGTGTTGGGATTCAAGGAATTGGCTCTGCGGTTAAGTCATATCAAAATGCACTCGAATATGCCAAAGATAGATTACAAGGTAGAGCAGCAACAGGCGCTAAGAACCCTGATAAAGCTGCTGACTCTATTATGGTCCATGGTGATGTTCGCCGAATGTTATTGAACATGAAGTCTATGAATGAAGGTTCACGTGCTTTATCTACTTATATTGCTATGCAACTAGATTTAGCTACTTACGGCGAAGGTGAAGCTCAGCAAAAAGGAGAAATGCTAGCAGCATTAATGACACCGTTAGCTAAAGCATTTTTTACTGATGTTGGTTTTGAAAGTACTGTAGCTGGACAGCAAGTATTTGGCGGACATGGTTTTATTCGTGAATGGGGCCAAGAGCAATTGGTGCGTGATACACGAATTTCTCAAATTTATGAAGGCACTAATGGCGTACAAGCTATGGATTTATTAGCGCGTAAAGTTGCTGGGAGTAAAGGTGCAATGATGCAGGTGTTCATCGATGAGGTGAATACTTATATCGATGCCACTACAGATGCCAACATGCAAGAATTTATTAAACCATTACAACAGTCGATTAATGAGTTAGCAACATTAACTCAAGATGTGTTAACTGCAGCTCAAAATGATCCAAACGAGTTAGGCACTGCGGCAAATGACTATTTACATGTATTTGGTTACACAGCAATGGCGTACATTTGGTCTCGAATGGCAGAAGTTGCTATGAAAAACGCGTCATCAGACGATAGCTTTTATGCCAGTAAAATACATACAGCACGTTATTACTTTGCGAGAATGCTTCCTAGAACACAGTCTTTAATCGTGGCAATTAAAGCGGGAAGTAATACCTTGTACGATATTGAAGACGAACTGTTTTAACCATTTGAAAACTTGTGTGAAAAATAAAAAAGATCCAAGGAAGGATCTTTTTTGCTGTTTATAATAGTGTAAAACCGAGCTAGCTCTCAATCTCCAACCACTCCTTTGCGTACAATTCCTCCTGTTAAAATAACAATTGATAACAGTTACAAAACTGTTACAGCCTCATAATGATATCAACAAGGGTAGTTACAGTTCCCCTGATAAAACGATAATAGAGGTGTTAATTATGAATAACTTAATGACTAATGAACAATTACCTATTAGCGCTAGAACAGTGCTGATTATCGAAGGTGAGAATTTACACTTTTCTTCGAAAAAAAGTTTTCTACAAGATAGTGGTTATAAAGTTTTGCAGGCATTTGACGAAACCAGTGCTCTGCTAATCATTCAGGAAGAGAAACCAGATATCTTATTGGTTGATGTTACCTTGCCTGAAAAGAGTGTGATTAATTTATATCAAACATTACGAGCCGAATATAAAGGCCCTATATTGGTATTAACTAACGACCCAATAGAAAAGTTGCAAGTTGAGGCCTTAGATGTTGGTATAGATGATTATTTAATAAAACCAGTGTCTTCAGCAATTTTAAGAGCAAGATTCGAAGCTTTACTTAGGCGCGTTAAAGAGCCTTTTTATCAAGGTGTACCGAACAAAGTACAAGTTGGTGGTATTACTTTATTTCCCCTTGCACAAAAGTGTGAAGTCAATAATCAAGGGGTTCATTTAAGTACCTTTGAGTTTCGTTTATTAGGCTTGTTGTTGGCAAATGTAGGCCAAATAATGAGTCGAGATTCGATATACAGAACGCTTTTAGGACGAGAATACAATGGTGAAGAACGTACCGTTGATGTAAGAGTCTCAAAATTGCGTGACAAACTCGCAGGAGTTGGCCTAGCACACGCAAAAATAGAAACTGTTTGGGGTAAAGGTTATATTTTAAATGAAATAGCAGCCTAACTAAGAAACACCTGCTAGCTAGTGCATTGTAGTTTTGCAGTTAAAAAGAATAAGTAGTGCCAATTATTGCAACATTGTCACTACTTTTTTTATACACGCCATGTTGTTTAAAGGCTCTGTTTAAATCGCTCGAAATCATAGTACCAGTAAGAGCCCAAGTATCACTGAAGGTATAACTTCCTGTAACTGATAAAGATTTTTTAACCCTTGTTCCTTCTTGCGAATCCCACAAGTTATTCATTAAGCCATGATCTGCTGACATGTAATTCTGTGTTTCAATACGGCCATTTAAGGTCAAATTAAAATTCTCCATGGTCCAAATAGTTAATGAGCCTTCAATAAATATTTTTTCTTGTGGGGCCTGTAAAGAGTCGTTATTTAATAAACCTAAACTAAGAACCATATTATGATCGTGATAGCTGGCGCTTACTCCGTTTATTTCATTTAAATTGCTTTGAGTAAACTCATTTAAATTAACCGGGATCCAATTCATTTTAGTAATAGTTATTTCATTTAAGCTAATTTTTTTATCATTAGAGTGCCAAAACTGTGGACTAACATGTTGATATGCCATTGTGCCTGTATCATTGAATACAGCTAAAGTTTGTGTAGTTGCTAAATTAGGTGACGAGGGTTTTTGCTCATTCAAAGGCGTTGAAGTTAAAGGAAGTGATAACGTAGAAGTTGCCAAAGCATACGAGCTAACAATAAGTAGAAATAGAGTCAGTAAAAGCTTCATGTCTAGTCATCCAGTGATATTAAAGAGTGTTTTATTTCAAGCTATGTTGACGTTTTTCTCAGCTAGCTTTTACCCACTTATCGCCGTTTATTTTTAAACAAGCAGGCAGTGTTAACTATAGCTAACTAATTTAAACTTGCTCAGAGAAAGGGGAAATAGTTAACTACTCTTCTTTTCTAATATGAATAATTTAGTTGAGGTATATTGTTTATGCTTATAAAAAATATAGCTTTTATTTGATTTTTCGGAAGTTAAATTATTGTAAAAAAATTTAACTTAATTGCTAAGCTAAGCTTTTTTGCTCTTCGCAGCTAACTAAGGGAATGCTTTTAAAATAACGAAAAATATAATTTTCTGTTTGATTGTTATGTGCTGCTCTAATAGATACCGCGACTCTGTGTTGAGCGTTGGGATAAAATAGCCAGCTACGCCATATCATAGGGTTATCGTTTCTATGGTGAGCGAAAGACAAAGTAATATTAGCATTTTTATTATCAGTTGAATCACTTGGTGAAATAGTAAAACTAAAGTCTTTAAGTGGAATAGATAACCCTAGACCCCATGCCTTAATATAAGATTCTTTAAGCGTCCAATAATCAAAAAACCTGTCACGCTGTTGCGCTTTGGGCAGAGAAAATAATGCTTGAGTTTCATAAGCTGAAAAGTAGCGATCGGCGATCGAGAGAACATCGTTAGTACGTGAGGTGTTTTCTACATCACAACCAATATCCTCCGCTAATGTTACTGCACAAATAATTAGGTTTTGAGTGTGGCTAATATTAAATCGTAATGGTAGCACTGGATTAGCAATCTCTGGCTTGTCTTTTTCCCCTTTTTCAAAGCGCCAATCACTTGGTTGTACATCCGCATAATATGAGAGTAAGTCTCGAATAAAGGCGCGTGTAATTAAAGCATCGTGACGGTCTTTAGCAAATTTGTACCGTTGTTGCTTTATAGATTCGTCAGGCGTTAATAACCCTTGGTACTGTTTTAATAGCGCACAATGACTCACTTCACCATCTATAATTTCAGTTGAGCCATCAATAATGCTTTGAGGTTCAGTTGTCCAAAGGTGAATTTCTTTTTTAGATAACGACAACTTAGTTGTTATCATTTTATTTGAGTCAATCATCTGTCATTTTAGTGGTTAAGTATCACAAGGTTGTGCGTAATTTTTTACCCGAGGTATAAAAACTGATTTTATCACAGATAATTTTGATAACGTTAAATTTTTATATGCGATAAAAAGAAAAAATATAAATTAAATAAGTGATTAGTTGTAGCTAGCTACCATGGTTGTAGTTTAGCTCAACTGGTCGCCCAGATTTTGCTCGTAATAATTATATTTTTCACTAAAGCGAGTATCGGGTGATTGTGTTGGGTGTGAAACCTGTGTATATTAGCCAACCGTTTTAGATGATTCATCGTGACTGTTTATGACAAAACAACATGCAAATGCAACAACTACACCTGAAATGCGTGCATTTATTCATGAGTCAGATCTTCCTACAGCAGTATTAGCGCGTCTCTTAAAAATATCCGAATCGACTGTACGTAAATGGCGTAATCGTGACACGCTAACCGATGGTTCTCATGTCCCTAAACAGTTAAATACCACATTAAGCGAAGCCCAAGAGTATGTCGTAGTGGAATTACGAACACGTTTATTATTGTCGCTAGATGAGTTACTAGCAGTATGTAAACAGTTTATTAATGCCAACGTTTCTCGTGCTGGCTTACAGCGTTGTTTAAAGCGTCACGGAGTATCACGTTTAGCGGATATGGAAGACAGCGGTGAGGTGTCTGATGCCGACAGACCTGTTGATTCTACCGTTCAAGTTACCCTGGAAGATACTCAAGATCACCAAGTACTTCTCTCTGACATTTCACCCAAAGCTATGCGTGAAGTATTGAATCGCACTAACAACTTATCTGAAGATGAAGTCGTACAGGTTAAAGTTACGCAACTGCCAGACTTTACGAGTAATGAACCTAATACAAATGAGAACAACAACGAACAATTAAATAAACGACGTTTATTAGTGGCCAACGATCCCGCCTCAGGTTGGGTATATGTTGATATTTATGATGGTAATGAAGCCGATGCTGCTAGTCGTTACATGAGCTATGTGCTCACGAAAGCCCCATTTCATATTCGTCGAATTTTGGCGGGTAATTACACAGAATTTTTAAGTCGTTTTCGTTTGCTAAACGATAACGCTACAGACTCAAACGTTGATGATAATCAGCCTGTGAGCCATAGCGAAATTAATAGCGATACAGATAACGAAAATGCAACCAAATCCTAATCTGGAGAATACTTTAATGGTTAACAAAACTATGACTAAAAAGCAAAAACCAATCAACAAAAATAGTGCCAATCAGCAAGATGAGATAACAGCTAACGATGAACATGAGCTTAACTCACGATTACAAGAATGCCCGATTGCTATTGTTGGTATGGCTTCAATTTTTGCTGATGCCAAAAATTTAGAAGACTATTGGGATAATATTTTCGAGTCGGTTGATGCCATTAAAGAAGTTCCGAGTGATCGCTGGGCGGTAGATGATTACTACAACAGTGACCCTAAAGTTGCTGATAAAACCTACTGTAAACGCGGTGGCTTCTTACCAGAAATAGATTTTGATCCAATGGAATTTGGCCTACCACCTAATATTTTAGAATTAACCGATATTGCTCAGTTGTTATCGTTAGTGGTAGCTAGAGAAGTCCTCAACGATGCGGGTATTGGAGACGAGTCAAGCTATGATCGCGATAAAGTCGGTATAACCTTAGGTGTTGGCGGTGGCCAAAAGCAAATTTCGCCACTAACTTCCCGCTTGCAAGGTCCTGTGCTTGAAAAAGTATTAAAAGCTTCAGGTGTAGAAGCTGAAGATCGGGCTATGATTATTGAAAAGTTTCAAAAAGCCTACATAGGTTGGGAAGAAAATTCTTTTCCAGGCATGTTAGGTAATGTTATTGCTGGACGAATTGCTAATCGCTTTGATTTTGGCGGTACAAACTGTGTAGTTGATGCAGCATGTGCTGGTTCATTGGCTGCAATAAAATTGGCGATTTCAGACTTGTTAGAGTATCGCTCAGAGGTGATGATTTCTGGTGGGGTGTGTTGTGATAATTCCCCGTTTATGTACATGTCATTTTCAAAAACACCAGCTTTTACCACCAATGAAGATATTCGTCCTTTTGATAACGATTCAAAAGGCATGATGATAGGTGAAGGTATCGGCATGATGGCCTTTAAACGCCTTGAAGATGCAGAGCGTGATGGCGATAAAGTGTATGCGGTACTTAAAGGCATTGGTACTTCTTCCGATGGTCGCTTTAAATCAATTTACGCACCTCGTCCAGACGGACAAGCCAAAGCGTTAAAGCGTGCCTACGATGATGCAGGCTTTGAACCAAAAAGCTGTGGTTTAATTGAAGCACATGGTACTGGTACAAAAGCAGGCGATGCGGCAGAGTTTAGTGGTTTGATGAAGCATTTCTCAAACGATAACGATCAAAAACAGCATATTGCTTTAGGCTCGGTAAAGTCTCAAATAGGACACACAAAAGCTGCAGCAGGCGCTGCAGGTATGATCAAAGCAGTTTTAGCCCTTCATCATAAGGTTTTACCGGCAACATTACATATTGATCAACCCAACGCTGCGCTAGATATAGAAAACAGCCCACTTTATTTAAACAACGAAACGCGTCCTTGGATGGCGCGCGAAGATGGATTACCTCGCCGTGCAGGTATTAGCTCATTTGGTTTTGGTGGCACAAACTACCACATGGTACTTGAAGAATATCGTCCAACGGCAACAGGGCAGTATCGATTAAATGCCGTGCCACAAACTGTGTTAATTACCGCGGAAAATGAACAACGCTTAGTTAATACATTAACAGAGTGGAAAACTAAATTAAGTGTTAATAGTGATAATCAAGCATTTGTTTTTAATGCATTAGTAACATCTCATACGCTACAAACACCCCCAAGCAATTTAGCGCGCTGTGGTTTTGTTGCTAAAAATGCTGATGAAGCAATTAAAATGATTGAATCGGCCCTTAATCAATTTTCAAACAAAGTTGGTAGTGAAGAATGGTCTATTCCAACAGGAGTTTATTACCGCAAAAGTGGTTTGGCTGCTAAAGGTAAAGTTGTTGCTTTATTTTCGGGGCAAGGCTCACAGTATGTCAATATGGGGCGCGAACTAGCGTGTAATTTCCCAAGCGTAATGCATGCTGCACAAGCCATGGATTCAGAGTTTTCAGCTGCAGGTTTAGGGCAATTAACGCCTACAACTTACCCCATTCCCGTTTTTAATGATGATGCCCGTAAAGCACAAGAAGAAGCGTTGCGATTAACCCAGCACGCGCAACCCGCTATTGGTACTTTAAGTGTTGGTTTATATAACACCTTTACCAATGCCGGTTTTAAAGCTGACTTTACTGCCGGACACAGCTTTGGTGAGTTAACAGCGCTTTGGGCGGCTGGGGTATTAAACGATGATGATTACATGATGTTAGCTCGTAGTCGCGGGCAAGCAATGGCTGCACCTGATAATCAAGAAAGCGATTTTGATGCCGGCACTATGATTGCTGTTGTCGGTGAACCGAAAAAAGTGGCTGAAGATATTAACCACATTAAAGATATTTCAATCGCTAATTATAATTCAAATAATCAAGTAGTTGTTGCAGGTGTTACTAACCAAATTACTATTGCTATTGAGCATTTAAAGGCCAAAGGTTATAAGGTTGTTCCGTTACCTGTTTCAGCAGCTTTTCACACACCATTAGTAGGGCATGCTCAAAAACCTTTTGCTGCAGCTATAGATAACGCTAAGTTTAATAAGCCTGCTATTCCGGTTTACTCTAATGGCACGGCAAAAGCCCATTCAAATAAAGCGGCGGATATCAAAAAACGCCTGAAAAATCATATTTTAGAGTCAGTTCATTTTAATGAAGAAATTGACAATATTTATGCTGATGGCGGTCGCATTTTTGTTGAATTTGGTCCCAAAAATGTGCTTACCAAGCTTGTTGAAAACATTTTAAAAGATAAAGATGATGTTCAAGCTATTGCTGTAAATGCTAATCCGAAAAAATCAGCCGATATACAAATGCGTCAAGCCGCTGTACAAATGGCGGTTTTAGGATTGGAATTAGATAATATTGATCCCTATTCAGCGGTAAAACGTCCTTTAGTTGCACCGAAAATGTCACCGTTAGCAATGAAATTAACAGGGGCATCTTATGTGAGTCCTAAAACTAAAAAAGCATTTGCTGATGCACTAACCGACGGTAGAACAATCAAACAAGCACATAGCGCACCGATTGCTGTACCTGAGCCACAAGTTAAAGTGGTAGAGAAAATCGTTGAAGTAGAGCGAATTGTTGAAGTAGAAAAACTAGTATATGTTAATGCTGATGGAAGTTTGGCTGAAAATGGTACTCATGCTAAATCTAGTGAACACTCAAATAATGACTTAGTTTCAAGCATTGAGCGTAGCGTTAGCCAATTTGTTGAACATCAACAACAGCTGCTTAATGTACACGAACAATATATGCAAGGTCCTAAAGATTACGCATCTACATTTGATAAAGTATTAACAACGCAAGAGGCCGGCGAGCTACCAGAAAGTGTTGATCGTACGTTAGGTATGTATCATGATTTTCAATCAGAAACCCTGCGTGTTCATGAGCAATACCTAAATAACCAAACAGAAAATATGGCTGCGATGCTTCAAGGTGGCAAAGTTGATGATGTAGTGAGCCAGCAACAAAAGGTTTCGACACCAGTTACGCCTAACTCAGTTACTGCTAAACCTGTAACACCAGCACCGATAAGTTCGCCTGTTGCAGCACCCAAAACAGCTCCTCAAGCAGTGCCTGTCAGTCAAGCGCCCACTCAAACCATCGCGACTGCCGCGGCAATCGCACCTGTAGCTGAAACAGTTGTTGCAGTTTCAGCGCCTGAACCTTCGACGAATTTAGATAAAATTCAAACGGTAATGATGGACGTTGTAGCAGAAAAAACGGGTTACCCCACCGAAATGTTAGCTCTGGATATGGATATGGAAGCAGACTTAGGGATTGACTCGATTAAGCGTGTTGAAATCTTGGGGTCGGTGCAGGAGCTAATAAGTGATTTACCAGAGCTTAACCCTGAAGATTTAGCAGAGCTTCGAACATTGGGCGAAATCGTTGATTACATGCAATCTAAAGCTGGTGCAAGCTTACCAGTGGGTGAAAGCTCACCTTCACTGCATTTAGTTGAAAACACCGTGTTAGAAAATGCAGCCGTTGATCTTAGTCATATTCAATCGGTGATGATGAGCGTGGTTGCCGATAAAACGGGCTACCCAACCGAAATGCTAGAGCTTGAAATGGACATGGAAGCTGATTTAGGTATCGACTCCATTAAACGTGTTGAAATTCTAGGTTCAGTACAAGAAACCATTCCAGATTTACCTGATTTAAACCCTGAAGACTTAGCTGAGCTACGCACTTTGGGCGAAATTGTTGCTTACATGCAAAGCAAAGTACAACCAGCAGCTTCAAACGCAGCAGTTGCTAATACATCAGTCGCTAATGCAACAGTTACTGAGGCCGCTGTAGCAATTACTGCTGAATCAGCAGCCGCAGCAAGTGTGGTAATCGACTTAGATCATATTCAATCGGTGATGATGAACGTGGTTGCCGATAAAACGGGCTACCCAACAGAAATGCTAGAGCTTGAAATGGACATGGAAGCTGATTTAGGTATCGACTCCATTAAACGTGTCGAAATTCTAGGTTCAGTACAAGAAACCATTCCAGATTTACCTGATTTAAACCCTGAAGACTTAGCTGAGCTGCGCACTTTGGGCGAAATTGTTGCTTACATGCAAAGCAAAGTACAACCAGCAACTTCAAACGCAGCAGTTACTAATGCAACAGTTACTAATGCAACAGTTACTAATGCAACAGTTACTAATGCAACAGTTACTGAGGCCGCGGTAGCAATAACTGCTGAATCAGCAGCCACAGCAAGTGTGTCAATCGACTTAGATCATATTCAATCGGTGATGATGAGCGTGGTTGCCGATAAAACGGGCTACCCAACCGAAATGCTAGAGCTTGAAATGGACATGGAAGCAGATTTAGGCATCGACTCCATTAAACGTGTTGAAATTCTAGGGGCAGTACAAGAAACCATTCCAGATTTACCTGATTTAAATCCTGAAGATTTAGCTGAGCTGCGCACTTTGGGCGAAATTGTTGCTTACATGCAAAGCAAAGTACAACCAGCAACTTCAAACGCAGCAGTTGCTAATACAACAGTTACAGAGGCCGCGGTTGCAATAACTGCTGAATCCGCAGCCGCAGCAAGTGTGGTAATCGACTTAGATCATATTCAATCGGTGATGATGAGCGTGGTTGCCGATAAAACGGGCTACCCAACCGAAATGCTAGAGCTTGAAATGGACATGGAAGCAGATTTAGGCATTGACTCTATTAAACGTGTTGAAATTCTAGGGGCAGTACAAGAAACCATTCCAGATTTACCTGACTTAAATCCTGAAGATTTAGCTGAGCTACGCACTTTGGGCGAAATTGTTGCTCACATGCAAAGCAAAGTTTCAGTATCGCCATTAGCTGTTGTTGAAAGTACCTCAGCCATCGACCTAGACTATATTCAATCGGTGATGATGAGCGTAGTTGCTGAAAAAACTGGCTATCCAAGTGAGATGTTAGAACTTGCTATGGATATGGAAGCAGACTTAGGCATTGACTCAATTAAACGTGTTGAAATTCTTGGAGCAGTGCAAGAAACTATTCCTGACTTACCCGACCTAAATCCAGAAGATTTAGCCGAGTTACGTACGTTAGGTGAAATTGTAAGTTACATGCAAAGCCAAGTGTCGCCCACCGATCCCAATCCACCAGGTGCAAAGTCAGTGACTCCTGTGATAGAAAAAGAGCATCAAGCGACTATCTTTCAAGGCGCGCCAAGTGCAACCGTTGAATTAACAGCGTTATCATCGGTTAATAAAGTAAGTGCAGAGGTTAACGCTGCTAATGCGTTAATTGTTGATGACGGCAGTGGGGCTGCAGTGGCGCTAAGTACCAAGCTGCTTAAAGCTGGTTGGAATGTCACCGCGTTAAAGCCTAACTGGGTTGTTGCCAGTTCGAAGAAAGCCTTTACTAAAGCGGTAAAAGTGATTGAAATTGGTAGCAATGATAAAACACTTGATGAAGCGCACATTAAGCAAATTATCGACACGAACGACCAGCTTGATAGTGTTATCTATCTACATGCAAAGCAAACTGTTAATGCTATTGAGTACCCAGAAGTGTCAAAACAAGGGTTAATGTTAGCCTTTGTTTTAGCCAAATTTTGTAACGTTAAAGCGAACGATATCGCAAAAACTAAGGCGCGTTCTGCGTTTATGGTGGTTACTCGTCAAGGTGGCGCTTTAGGTTTCGCGGCAAATGAAGGCTCGCAACTGGTTAAAGCTGATAGCAAAGCCGATTTAGTACAAGCAGGGTTAGCAGGTTTAGTTAAAACCATTGCTCACGAGTGGAATGCTGGCAGTAGCAACGTTTTCTGTCGCGTTGTAGATTTATCTGCAAAACTAGCCGCAGATAAAGCAGCAACGATTATTAACGATGAACTACTTGATATTGACACTACAACAGTCGAAGTTGCTCACGATACCGATAACTTAAGTCATGATATTGGCACACGCTTAACCCTAACAGGTATTGCCACCGACAGTTATTCGCTTAATGCAGGCAATACTATTGATAACCAATCGGTATTTTTAGTCAGTGGTGGCGCGAAAGGCGTAACAGCACATTGTGTGATTGAAATAGCCAAACAATATCAAGCGAAATTTATTCTTCTTGGCCGTTCTTCATTTGATGCCAACGAGCCAACTTGGGCACATGGGATTAGTGATGAAGGGGCTTTGAAAAAAGCCGCCATGCAAGCACTTATCGCTTCAGGCGAAAAACCAACACCAGTGAAAGTAACTCAGTTTGTTCGTCCTGTTTTAGCAAATCGAGAAATTGCACAAACAATAAATGCTATTAAAGTGGCTGGTGGTGAAGCTCATTACGCTGCGGCGGATGTAACGAACAGCGAAAGTGTTAGCGCAGTAGTAACACCATTAACAAAAACGCTTGGTCAAATAACCGGTGTTATTCATGGTGCAGGTGTACTGGCTGATAAATTTATTGAGCAAAAAACTTTAGCGGAGTTTGATGCGGTTTATCGGACAAAAATTGATGGCTTAGTGTCGTTGTTAGCGGCAACAAAACATGAAAACCTTAAACACTTAGTTTTATTCTCTTCTGCTGCGGGCTTTTACGGTAATCCTGGTCAGTCTGATTATTCCATTGCTAACGACATTTTAAATAAAAGCGCTTATCGCTTTAAAGCGTTAAACCCAAATACCCAAGTATTGAGTTTTAATTGGGGTCCTTGGGATGGCGGTATGGTAACGCCTGAGCTTAAACGCATGTTTAATGATCGCGGGGTTTACATTATTCCTCTCGATGCTGGCGCCAAATTACTAGTGAGCGAACTTGCTGCGGATAATAACCGTTGTGCTCAAATTCTTGTTGGTAATGACTTGTCTAAAGATCAGAGCAATGACCAGAACAAAGATCAGTCAGGAGCAAACTCGGTAAAAAAGCCACAAGTTAGTCGCTTAAAGGTTAGTGTGACAAAAGCACTACAAGCGGCTAACAATGCATTTTTAACAGATCACACGATTGGCGAAGACCAAGTATTCCCGACGGTGTGCGCGATTGCATGGATGAAAGATGCGGCACAATCCGCTTTTGAAGGATTTACCTATCAGTCTCTTACTGATTACAAATTATTTAAAGGTATCATCTTTGATGGCGATGAAGCTGCTGAATATCACATTGATATGGCGGCAACTGACATGGGTGATTATTTAGTTGTCGATACAAAAATCTCAAGCACAAATGCTGCAGGCAAACCGGTATTTCATTACGGCGCTCAACTAACTTTAGTGGGTAAAGCTAGTGCTATACCAATAGCTAATGTTGAGTTTAATTCAACTCATACAAGTGCTCAAACAGATAACCAAATAACTGAAGACGCTAAACAGCTATATACCAACGGAACGCTATTTCATGGGCCAAGTTTGCAAGGCATCACCGACGTTATCGAATGTAACGAACAAGGGCTTTTATTAGCTTGCCAAGTGCCAGAAACGGCGAGTGCAAAGCAAGGTGAATTCCCTTTAAATACCAGTAACATTTTTGCCAATGATCTTGCTTATCAAGCCATGCTCGTTTGGGTGAAAAAGCAATTAGGCTTAGGCAGTTTACCGTCTAGCACAGCAAGTTGGACGGTGTACCGAGAAGTTGCTGTCGGCGAGCGTTTTTATCTACAACTTAACGTAGTTAAAAGTGCAGGCAAAGGTAAACAGCGTGGCTCGTTAACGGCTGATATTCAATTTATTAGCGAAACCCATCAATTATTAAGTGAGTTAACTTCGGCCAAAGTTACTGCCAGTGCCAATCTTAACGATATGTTTTTACCTAAAAAAGTAAAAGCCAATAAAGAAACCGATAAAAATGGAGCGATTGCTTAATGCCTAACGGACATTATCATAGTGCTATTATTGGTTTAGATGCTCATTTTATCAATCAAAATGGGGCGCAAACGACTATTGATCGCGTTGAACGTGCTCTTTATTTAGGGGCTGAGCCAAAAGCAACATCCATTGAGCAGGATGACGATGTTTGTACTGTTACACTTTGCCAGCAGGCAGTTGATCGTATGGCGAAAGCGAATAAAATAGCTCTTGGTGATATTAGCACTATTATTGTTTTGCCGGAACACAGCGAAAACTATTCAGAGGTTGAGCATTCAATACAGGTTAACTCTGTTGCAGAGGCGCTCTCGCAACTTGATGAAATATTGAATAATAACGGCATTGTGGCCTTAGTTGGCGCTAACTTACCTCTTGTTGAACTTGTACAAGATAATGATTTAGCAATTAATAACACTATAAGCTTTGATCATAGCTTTAATGGTTATCAACATTGTAGTGGCGTAGCGGCGTTGTTATTTGCCAATGCTGAGGTTGCTTCTAACAGCAACTGCTATGTTTACGCTTGGTTAAAAGGTTATGGTCTAGGTAGTGGCAGTTTTGATAGCCGCACTATAGAGCATGCAACAAGTACTGCTTTTGACTGCGCTAAGGTAAATGGCAGTGATATTGAGCTGTTAGAAGTATCATCATTGGCCTGCAATGAAAGTGCTATTTTAGAATCGTCGAGTTTGATCAAAAGCTATAATTTCTCTGCTGATGCAAATGCTAATAACAGTAAAAATTGCCCCGAATTATTAAATACGGCAATAAGCTGTGCTCGCAGCGTAACAGGCGAAGGTGAAGGTTTTTCTCAAGTATTAGGATTACTACGCACTATTATTGCTTTGCAACAACGTTATATTCCTGCGATAAGTAGTTGGCAGCAACCAAGTGAAAATAGGCTTTCAGATTGGCAAAATTCTAGTTTCTATTTCCCGACAGAGTCTCGCCCTTGGTATCCTAATCCTAGCGGAAAGGCACATTTAGCTGCGTATAGTTGTTTGGCGGCGAACAATGATTATTGCCACCTTATTCTTGAAGAACATAGCGAGAAAGATAACCAAGCTCATAATGCTATTCGCCGTAATGGTTTTATTGCCTGTAGCGATCTCACCATGATTTTAGTCACTGGCGATTCTTGCAAAAGTTTACTATTAAAACTCGACTCGCTTGAGCAAAACAATCAATCGATAAAAGACATCGGGTTAACTTGCTATAACGATTTTAACGTAAATAAAAGTGCGTACACGGTCACATTGTTATGCGAGTCCAAAGATGAATTGTTAAAAGAAATTCAATTAGCGAAACAAGGTGTTGAAACCGCTTTTGAAAGTCAAACAGAATGGCGTACACCTAAAGGTAGTTACTTTACGCCTGTGCCAGTGAATGATCTTTCTTGTAATGATGTGCAGAGTACTAAAGTGATTAATGATCAAAATGTCTCTTTTTTATATCCGGGCATTGGTGCAACTTATGTTGGTTTGGGCCGTGATTTATTTCATTTATTTCCCGAGATTTATCACGATGTCGCCGATCTTGCCGATGATATTGGCGCCAGTTTAAAAGACAGGTTACTTAATCCGCGTACCATTATTCGACCTGATTTTAAAACTTTAAAACAGCTCGATTTAAACTTGCGTGGCAGTTTGGCCGATATTGCAGAGGCAGGCGTTGGTTTTGCCTGTGTATTTACAAAAGTATTTGAAAATGTATTTAAAGTAAAAGCTGATTTCGCCACAGGTTATAGCATGGGTGAAGTAAGTATGTATGCAGCACTTGGTGCATGGCAAGAACCGGGTTTAATGAGTGCACGACTCGCGAATTCAGACACCTTTAATCATCGCTTATGTGGTGAGTTAGCCACTTTGCGCGAACATTGGGGACTAGATGAAACAGATCAAAATAATCCAGATGAATTGATTTGGGAAACTTACACGATTAAAGCTACGCTTGATGAAGTGTTAACAGCTACTGAAGGGGAAACACGCGTTTATTGCACCATTATTAATACTCCTGACAGTTTATTATTAGCTGGTTATCCAGAAGATTGTTTACGCGTGATTAAAAAACTGGGTGTGCGCGCCATGCCGTTGAATATGGCAAATGCCATTCATAGCGCACCTGCAAAAATAGAATACGACAACATGGTTGAACTTTACACTATGGACGTTACTGCGCGCTTAGCAACAAAAATGTACTCAAGCTCTTGTTACTTACCGATACCACAATTAAGTAAAGCCATTGCCCACAGCGTGGCCAAATGTTTATGTGAACGCGTGGATTTTCCTCGGTTAGTTAACACAATGCATGATAAAGGTGCACGTGTATTTATTGAAATGGGGCCAGGGCGCTCATTATGCAGTTGGGTTGATAAAATATTATCGTTTAATCCAGAGACAAACATAACGTCTAACATTGCTGTCCCTGTTAATGCAAAAGGCACTAGTGACGAATTAACTTATTTAAGAGCTCTGGCAAAATTAATTAGCCATGGCGTGAAACTCGACATAGATACGCTATTTAATGGCTCTATTGTTGTCAGTAAAAATTAAAAGAACAGACACGCTCTTTCGAGGAAAGTATGGAAAATATTGCTGTAGTAGGTATTGCTAATTTATTCCCGGGCTCAAGTGCTCCAGAAGAATTTTGGCAACAATTACTAAAGAAACAAGATTGCCGTAGTCAAGCGACCATTGAACAGATGGGTGTTGAACCTGCCAAATATAAAGGCAAAAAAGGTGACACAGATAAGTTTTATTGTGTGCACGGTGGTTATATCCGAGATTTTAAATTTGATGCGAGCAGTTTTGTTCAACAACAAAACGGATTAACGGCTGACTACTTTAATCAATTAGATGATTTAAACCAATGGGCTTTGTACGTTACCGAGCAAGCATTAACCGATGCAGGATATTGGGGCAGTGATAAGCTTGATAATTGTGGTGTAATTTTAGGTAACTTATCCTTTCCTACAAAATCTTCTAATCATTTATTTATGCCTTTGTATCATCAGGTGGTTGATGAGGCGTTAAAAGAATTGCTCCATGAAGACTTTCAACTCAGTAACTTTTCAAATGCTGATATAGCGTCAACAGATATTCATGCTGATAACGCACTTGTGGCTGGTTATCCAGCGGCATTATTGGCAAAAGCTGCAGGTTTAGGTGGCGCGCATTTTGCCCTTGATGCCGCATGTGCCTCTAGTTGTTATTCAGTAAAGCTTGCTTGTGATTATTTACATACTGGTAAAGCCGATATTATGTTGGCGGGTGCAGTTTCTGGTTCAGATCCTATGTTTGTTAATATGGGCTTCTCTATTTTCCAAGCCTACCCAGAAAACAATATCCATGCGCCCTTTGATAAAAATTCACAAGGCTTATTTGCTGGTGAAGGCGCAGGCATGATGGTGCTTAAACGTCATAGTGACGCAGTGCGCGATGGTGATAAAATTCACGCCATTATTAAAGGTGGTGCATTGTCAAACGATGGTAAAGGAGAGTTTGTTTTAAGTCCGAATACTAAAGGGCAAGTATTGGTTTATGAACGCGCTTATGCTGATGCTGATGTAGATCCTCGTGATGTTGATTACATTGAGTGCCACGCTACAGGAACACCAAAAGGTGACAAAGTAGAACTTGGTTCAATGGAAACCTTTTTTAGTCGTTACAATAATAAGCCTTTACTTGGCTCGGTAAAATCTAATTTAGGCCATCTGCTAACAGCTGCAGGTATGCCGGGCATGACAAAAGCAATTTGGTCGCTAAACGAAGGAAAAATACCAGCCACCATTAATTTAAACGATCCTATTGTATCGAAACAAGACTATTTGGGTGCTGAGCAAATGCTCACAGATACCGTCGATTGGCCGTCATCAAACTTAAATAAACCTAAAACTGCAGGGGTGAGTGTTTTTGGTTTTGGTGGATCAAATGCGCATTTGGTTTTACAAGCGCCAAGCCAAAAATTAGAGACTGATTTTTCAACAGCCAAAGCCCGTGAGCCGTTAGCTATTATTGGCATGGACGCACATTTTGGTCGTGCAGATAATTTAGCCAGTGTTCAGCAGTTATTTAACCAAAATGAGAATACCTTTACAGAGCTACCTAAACTGCGTTGGCGAGGAATAGAAAACAATACCAAAGTAATGAACGCCTTAGCATTAAACAAGGCACCAAAAGGCAGTTATGTTGAAAGTTTTGATATCGATTTTTTACGCTTTAAAGTGCCACCCAATGAGCAAGATTGTTTAATTCCACAACAATTAATGATGATGAAAGTCGCTGATAACGCAGCAAAAGATGCTGGCCTAAAAGAAGGCAGTAATGTGGCGGTATTAGTAGCGATGGGCATTGAATTAGAGCTTCATCAATACCGTGGACGAGTAAATTTAAGTACACAGATTGAAGAAAGCTTATTGCAACAGGGCGTAAAATTAACGCAAGAACAACGTCAAACATTAACCAATATTGCCAAAGACAGTGTTGCCTTTGCGGCGCAGCTTAATCAATACACTAGTTTTATTGGAAATATTATGGCATCGCGTATTTCTGCCTTATGGGATTTTTCGGGTCCTGCAATTACGCTTTCTGCAGAAGAAAATTCTGTATACCGCTGTGTTGAACTAGCAGAAAACTTATTTCAAACCTCAGACATAGATGCAGTAATTATTGCTGCGGTTGATTTAGCCGGTTCGGTAGAAAATATTACCCTTCGTCAGCATTACGGTAAGGTAAATATTGATGCATCACCAGCCTCTAGTCTACTTGATGAAAATACTTGGCGTGTTGGTGAAGGCGCTGCTGCTTTTGTGGTAAAACCGCAATCAAAGGTTGAAGAACAGCAGGTTTACGCCACGATTAATGGTATAAGCTTCGCTAGCGGCACTGATCAACATGTAACCTCTAATGCAACAGCTAGTGCCATAAAAAAAGCTGCGAATAATGCCTTAGCAATTGCAGGTGTTAATGCCGAAAGTATTACTTGCGTAGAAGCTCATGGTAGTGGTTTTTTACACGAAAATGCTGCTGAACAACAAGCACTTCCAGCGCTTTATTCAGGTAAACCAATCAGCTCAGTAAAGAGTAATGTAGGTCATTTATTTAATGCCTCAGGTGTGGCGAGTATTGTTAAAGCAGCATTAATGCTTGATGCTAAAAGTAACGCAAAGCCTAGTTATGTCGCGATTAACGGATTAGGTAGAGATGAAAGCTGTGCTCATTTAATTTTATCGTCAAGTCAACAAAGACATCAAACCGCCGCTGCGCCAATTGTTAAAAAACGCCCTCAATTGATCAAAACCATCAATTTAGGCGGAAATTCAATTACTGATTTAATTATCCAAAAAGGTCAAATAGCAGAATTAACTGACATCAAAAAAGCGTTTTCGAGTCAAACACTCGTTGAGGTTAGTCACCCTATTACCTTGAAAAATATACAACCTAAAGCAGTTGCACAGCACAATGTGCCTTTATCGAACACAACCGCTGTTATTGGAGCACAAGTGAAAAACAACCAACAAGGTCTTGTAAAAGGCGTATCTAGTGCAACAACTAGCACTGATGTTAGCACCCAAACGAGTAAAGAAATCTATCAAGCGTCAGCAACTCATCAAGCATTTTTAACTACGCGTCAAACAGCTCAGCAACAAATTTCACAGTTAATTGAAATGCAAGTTAATGCCAGTGCTGGACAAGCTGTTTATCGAGCGCCGACCCAACAGGTTGAGCCTGAAAAAGCGGTGAAAGTTACAAAAGAGCCTGAGCTTTCAATCGTTGCATCAAATGAACAATGGGCGAAAGAATCTGGCTTTACCATTAAAGGGCCTAAAGGTTATAACTATCCACCACTTCAATTAGCAGAACGCTTTAATCAACCTGAAAATATTATTTGGGATACCGCCGACTTAGTGGAATTTGCCGAAGGGGATATTGGTAATGTATTTGGTGAGGAATATCGCATTATCGACAGTTATTCACGACGTGTTCGCTTGCCAACAACCGATTATTTATTGGTATCGCGCGTAACCGAACTAGAAGCAACAGTTAACGAATATAAAAAGTCGTATATGTGTACAGAGTACGATATTCCTGTTGATGCGCCGTTTTTAATTGATGGTCAAATACCTTGGTCGGTGTCCGTAGAGTCTGGTCAGTGTGATTTATTGTTAATCTCTTACATTGGTATTGATTTTCAAGCCAAAGGCGAGCGCGTTTATCGCTTACTTGATTGTGAATTAACCTTCCTAGAAGAAATGGCGTTTGGCGGTGAAACGCTTCGTTATGAAATTCATATCGACAGTTATGCGAAAAATGGCGAGCAGTTGTTATTTTTCTTCCATTACGATTGTTATGTTGGTGATAAAAAAGTGCTGATTATGCGCAATGGCTGTGCTGGCTTTTTTACTGATGAAGAATTGGCTGATGGTAAAGGCGTTATCCTAAACGATAAAGATAAAGCACAGCTTGCTAATGCGAAAAAAACTTCATTTACACCATTAATGCAACGCACGCGCGATCAATACGATTATGCCGATATGATGAAACTAGTCAATGGTGATGTCGCTGGCTGTTTTGGCGAACAGTATGATCAAAAAGGTCGTAATCCGTCATTAAAATTTTCTTCTGAAAAGTTCTTAATGATTGAACGCATTACCAAAGTTGACGCATCAGGCGGTCATTGGGGTTTGGGCTTATTAGAAGGGCAAAAAGATTTAGATCCTAATCACTGGTATTTTCCTTGTCACTTTAAAGGCGACCAAGTTATGGCTGGCTCTTTAATGAGCGAAGGTTGTGGTCAAATGGCGATGTTCTTTATGTTATCCCTTGGTATGCACAGTAATGTTAATAATGCGCGTTTTCAACCTATGCCAGGTGAATCGCAAACCGTGCGCTGTCGTGGACAAGTATTGCCTCAGCATAATACCCTGACTTATCGCATGGAAGTGACTGACATGGGCATGCTGCCGCAGCCTTATTTAAAAGCGAATATTGATATTATTCTTGACGGTAAAGTCGTGGTCGATTTTCAAAACCTGTGTGTGATGATCACCGAACAAGATGAACATTCTCCTTACCCAGTTACTTTACCTAGTAATGTTGAATTGAACACGCAGCCAAAGGCTAATCATTTATTAGATGAACGCGGTGTTGAACCTTTTAAACACCCAGAGCGCCCGTTGATGAAGGTGATGTCAGATCTTACCGCGCCAAAAGAAAAAGGCGTAACGCCGATACAACATTTTGAAGCGCCAATGGTTGCAGGGCAAAATCGTGTGCCTAATCAAGCACCATTTACGCCTTGGCACATGTTTGAATTTGCCACCGGTGATATTTCAAAATGCTTTGGCCCTGACTTTGACGTTTACCAAGGTCGTATTCCTCCGCGCACTCCTTGTGGTGATTTACAGGTTGTTACCCGAGTGATTGAAGTTAAAGGTGAGCGTTTAGATCTTAAAAACCCATCAAGCTGTATTGCCGAATACGTCGTTCCAGAAGATGCATGGTATTTTACTAAAAACAGTCATGAAAATTGGATGCCTTATTCACTGATTATGGAAATAGCCCTGCAACCAAACGGTTTTATTTCTGGCTACATGGGCACCACGCTTAAGTACCCTGAAAAAGATTTGTTCTTCCGTAATCTAGACGGCAGTGGCGATTTAATTAAACAAGTTGATTTACGTGGTAAAACCATTGTCAATAAGTCTGCTTTATTAAGCACTACCATGGCAGGCGGCATGATCGTACAAAGTTTCACTTTTGAGTTATACGTTAAAAGTGAAACAGGTGGCGAAAATGACTTATTTTATAAAGGTACAGCGGTATTTGGTTATTTTGGCGCTGATGCGTTAACTAACCAATTAGGCATAGATAACGGTCGAATTACTCACCCATGGTTTGAAGATAATAATACGCCAAAATCAAACATTGAAGTGATCGATTTAACTAATAAATCACTCGCGTTTTATCAAGCACCTAGCAATAAACCTCATTACAAATTAGCAGGAGGTCAAATGAACTTTATTGACACTGTTTCTATTGTTGAAGGTGGTGGTAAAGCCGGTATCGCTTATGTACATGGCGAGCGCACTATAGATGCAACTGACTGGTTTTTCCGTTACCACTTCCATCAAGATCCAGTTATGCCAGGCTCATTAGGTGTGGAAGCAATAATCGAGTTAATGCAAACTTACGCCCTTAAAAATGATTTAGGTGCTCAGTTTACTAATCCAAGATTTATCGCACCAACTTCATTAGTTAAGTGGAAATATCGTGGACAAATCACGCCATTAAATAAACAAATGTCGTTAGATGTTCATATCACCGACATTATAAAAGAAGACGGTGAAGTGCGTTTAATCGGTGATGCTAACTTATCAAAAGATGGTCTGAGAATATACGAAGTAAAAGATATCGTGCTAAGTCTCGTTGAGGCTTAACACCGCTATCGTCATGCCGGTAGTGTTTAGGTCGGCATCTAGCTTATAAGTTTAATCACCTGAAATCCTCAGGTGTAAATATAAAAATAAGAACAAGTAAAACATAGGAACATTATGTCGAATTTAAATTACACTAATGCCAACGCTATTAACTGGGCATGGAAAGTAGATGCTAACAATATTAATACCAATGACACTGAAATAAAGTCTGCGTTGATGGACCTAACAAAACCCGTATATGTGGCTAAAGCTGCCAGTGACTTTGGTGTAACAAGTCGTCTTTCAACTTCGGCAACAACGGATGTATTAGCCTTTGCACAAACACTGAATCCTGAAGATTTAGGCGATGCTGCTTATAAAAAACAACATGGCGTAAAGTACGCTTATCATGGCGGTGCAATGGCCAATGGTATTGCGTCGGTTGAGTTAGTTGTTGCTTTAGGTAAAGCAGGGTTTTTATGCTCGTTTGGCGCAGCGGGTCTAGTGCCTGATGCCGTTGAAGCAGCGATTCGTCGTATTCAAGCTGAGCTGCCTAATGGGCCTTATGCGGTTAATTTAATTCATGCCCCTGCTGAAGAAGCACTTGAGCGCGGTGCGGTTGAGCGCTTTCTTAAGTTAGGCGTCAAAACTGTTGAAGCATCAGCTTATTTAGGGCTTACTGAGCATATTGTTTGGTATCGTTTAGCGGGTTTGTCAAAAAACGCTGACGGCACGGTAAATATTGGTAACAAGGTTATCGCTAAAGTATCGCGCACTGAAGTGGGTCGTCGTTTTATGGAGCCTGCGCCGCAAAAGTTTATTGATAAATTATTGGCCCAAGGAAAAATCACTCCAGAGCAAGCTGAGCTTTCAAAGTTAGTGCCAATGGCTGACGATATTACCGCAGAAGCTGATTCTGGCGGTCATACAGACAATCGCCCATTCTTAACTTTATTGCCAACCATTATTGCTTTGCGCGATGAAGTTCAAGCTCAATATAACTTCTCGCCTGCGTTGAGAGTAGGTGCTGGTGGTGGTATTGGTACGCCAGAAGCAGCGCTTGCTGCTTTTAATATGGGAGCTGCTTACATTGTTTTAGGCTCGGTAAACCAAGCGTGTGTTGAAGCAGGCGCATCAGATTACACCCGTAAATTGTTGGCAAATGTTGAAATGGCAGATGTCACCATGGCGCCAGCCGCTGACATGTTTGAAATGGGTGTTAAACTGCAAGTAGTAAAGCGCGGTTCAATGTTCGCTATGCGCGCTAAAAAGCTTTATGAACTTTATGTAGCTTACGACTCCATTGAAGATATTCCTGCAGAGGAACGTTTAAAGATTGAGAAACAAATATTCCGTTCAAACCTTGATGATGTTTGGGCTGGCACAGAAGCGTTTTTCCAAGAGCGTGATCCTGAAATGTTAGCCCGTGCGCAAAGTAGCTCTAAACGTAAAATGGCGCTTATATTTCGTTGGTACTTAGGGCTGAGCTCTCGTTGGTCGAATACCGGTGAAAAGGGCAGGGAAATGGATTACCAAATTTGGGCAGGCCCCAGTTTAGGCGCTTTCAATAGTTGGGTAAAAGGCACATACTTAGAAGATTATACCCGTCGTGGTGCAGTAGATGTTGCCTTGCATATGCTAAAAGGTGCCGCTTATTTACAACGCGTAAATCAGTTAAAACTACAAGGCGTAAGCTTATCAACTGAGTTAGCCAGTTATCGCACGAGTGATTAACGCAGCTTATTGACAAGAGAAATAAGGAAGAGGTATGTCAGAATACTTTGCCAAAGTTCACTGGGTAAGACAAAGCAGCGAAAGTTATATTGATAATCAATATAGCCGAGGGCACCAATGGGACTTTGATGGCGGAGTCACCGTGCCAGCGTCATCTTCTCCTCATGTTGTGCCTCTACCTTACTCTGTTGAAGCTAATGTTGATCCTGAAGAGGCGTTTGTCGCCTCACTTTCTAGCTGTCATATGTTGTTCTTTTTATCGATAGCCGCAAAAAGAAAATATGTGGTCGATTCTTATAGCGATCATGCAGTTGGGGTGATGGCAAAAGACAGTGAGGGAAAAATAGCTATGACGCAAGTTACCCTCAAACCTCATGTACAGTTTTCGGGTGATAAACAACCAAGTATGGCGCAACTTGAAAAAATGCACCATCAATCACATGAACAATGTTTTATTGCAAATTCAGTGAAAACAGAGGTTGCGATTGAAATAATCGCTTAATATGGAAGAAGGCAGTGTTTCACTCATATAAAAAAGCCAACTTCAATTGGAGTTAGCACTTTGAATAGGAAAAGCTAGCAAATAAACTTCTATTTTAGTATGAGTTAACTCTGCGCTATTTTTACGCGAATTCTATTCTTTGCAACACGTGTTTCGTGCAATGCTTCAATTGCCAACTTTGCTTGAGCGTCGTTTGGTATTTCAACAAAAGCAAAGCCTTTAGACTTTCCTGTTTCTTGATCTAGTACTAACGTACATTCTTTAACCGAGCCATGCTCAGAGAATAAGGTGCGAATTTCTTGTTCGGTTGTCGAGCGTGAAAGGTTACGAACTAAAAGTTTCATAATGAGCCATGTTGTCTGTGATTGCGGACTGAATTGTCTCACATTTTCAAAACAGACCAAACAACTTTAATTATTTGATCTGTTTAATCCTTATAATTTGTGTTTATTAGCCTTTATTCTCTAACAAGCTAATGAAAAAGCTCATTTCTACAGCTTTTTCTTTTAAGCTTTTAAAGCGCCCAGAAGCGCCGCCATGACCTGCATCCATATCTGTTTTAAACACTAATAAATTATTGTCGGTTTTATATTCACGTAATTTTGCTACCCACTTCATCGGCTCAAAATATTGTACCTGCGAGTCATGTAAACCTGTCGTAACCAAAATATGGGGATAATCTTGTTGACGAATATTATCGATAGGGGAATAAGCTAAAATGTCTTGATACGCTTGGGCTTCGTTAGGGTTGCCCCATTCATCGTATTCATTAGTGGTTAATGGAATACTTTCATCTAACATGGTGGTGACTACATCTAAAAATGGCACATGGGCGCCAATACCTAAATATAATTCAGGTGCTTGGTTAACAACTGCGCCCATCAATAATCCGCCTGCGCTACCGCCTGAAGCAAATATTTTATCTTTAGCGCCATAACTTTGCTCAACAAGCGCTTTGGTTACATCAATAAAGTCGTTAAAGGTATTTTGTTTATGTGATTTTTTACCGTTTTCATACCACTGACGGCCAAGCATTTCTGAGCCGCGAATATGAGCGATAGCATAAACAAAACCTCGGTCAAGTAAGCTTAAGGTGTGGCTTGAAAAATTAGGATCAATGGTAATACCGTAGGCACCATAACCATATTGAAGTAACGGATTAGTGCCATCTTTTTTAAAAGTATCGGTGCGGTAAACAAGTGATACGGGGACTTTCACGCCATCGCGAGCGGTTATAAATAAACGCTCAGATTGATAGTTTTCTTTAGTAAAGGTGCCTAATACTTTTTGCTGTTTAAGTAGTGTTCTTTTACCTGTTGCTAGATCAAATTCAAATAGTGAACCAGGGGTTGTTAAGCTCGAATAGTAAAGACGTGCGGTAGTACTTTCTGGTTCAGGGTTATCTCCAAGACAAGCAAAGTAACAAGGATCATCAAAAACCAGAGGGTATTGGCTACCGGCATTTTTGCCATTAATGGTATGAACAATAAAGCGTATTTGACCTTGTTCACGTTCGGTGACTACCATAAAGTTATGAAATATCTCAATGCCTTCAATAAAAACAGCTTCTCGGTGCGGTACGAGTTCTTGCCACTGTGTAATATCAGCTATTTTATCTGCTTCTACTTTCATTACGCGAAAGTTGTGCGCTTGATAATTAGTGACAATATAAAAGTTATCGCCCATTTTATCAGCATGATACTCATGTGCTGTTTGATAGGGGAGTAGCTCAATAAATTCGCCATTTGCCTCATCAGCGTTTAAGACTAAATGATGGGTAGATTCTGTGGCGTGTAGACTAATATAAATTAATGAATCGTCGCGACTTTTATCCAAACTCATGTAAAAGCTATGATCGTTTTCTTGGTAAACCAAGACATCGTCCGATTGTGGGGTGCCTATTTTATGACGGTAAACCTGAGTACCTAATAAGGTCTCTAAGTCTTTTTTTACATAAAAAACCGTTTGATTATCATTGGCCCAAACAATTTGTCCTTCCGTTTCAGTCAAGGTATCTGTTAAAAAATTATGCGAAGCTGATGGTTGAGACAAGTCTTTAAAGTAAATAGTGTAAATTCGGCGACTATCGGTATCTTCAGAGATAGACATTAATTGATCGTTAGGACTAATAGATAAATCACCTAAATCATAAAACTCATGATTTATGGCCCTTTCATTAACGTTTAAAAGTAATGTTTTGTTGTCACCCGTAAAACTGGTTGCTCGATAATAATTTGAATATTCTTGCTCACCACTTATTTCGCTGTGATACCAGTATTTTCCATCTTTGGATGGCACGGTATTATCATCTTTTACAATACGACTTTTGAGTTCGTTAAAAAGCTCTTCTTGTAAAGGTTTTTGTTCGCTTAACCTTGTATCAGCATAGTTATTTTCAGCTTCGAGATGTGCCAAAATTTCTTCATCTTGTCGTTGGTCATCACGCATCCAGTAATAGTTATCTATGCGTGTATGATTATGGATTTCCATTTTATGAGGGATTTTCTTGGCAACGGGAGCTTGTACAGGCGAGTAACTATTATTTGAAGATGATTTTGACAATTGAGGTTCCTATTAACGAGTTTGGTGTTTATTATAGCTAAATTAAGTTAAAAATACTTCAGGAATAGAAGATGTTAATTCAAATTGGAATGTTAGTTTTTGCCATTATATTAGCTGTATATTCAGCAAAATATTTAGTTGCAGGTGCAATATCTATTGCCCGGAAATTTAATATCCCACAATTTATTATTGGTGCCTTTATCATAGGTTTTGGTACATCGTTACCAGAATTTTCGGTGAATTTAGGCGCAGCATTACAAGGAAATACTGATTTAGCGCTTGCCAATATACTAGGAAGTAACTTATTTAATACTTGTGTGGTGCTAGGTTTGATTGGTTTGTCTGGCACTTTAGTGATTAACAGCGATGTGAGAGTAAAAGATACGCCTTATCATATGATTGCTGCACTAATGATTGCCGTGTGCGGAAATCAGCTTTATTTAGATCATATTAATTATCATCAATTAATGTTGAGTCACGGCATTATATTGTTAAGCTTTTTCTCTATTTATGTTTATTACACTCTGCTAGAAGTTAAACAAGGCGCTAGCCATAAAAAACCTTTACATGCTCATCATCATGTAGCTAGTACAGAAGAAGTACTACCATCTACGTTAAGTTCTTTTATAAAAGTAGCGTTAGGACTTAGTGGTTTAGTTGTTGGCGGTGAATTGATTGTATCGTCGGCAGAAGAAATAGCCAGTTTATTTGGTTTATCTAATCGATTAATTGGTTTGTTAATTGTTGGCCCTGGTACCTCTATGCCTGAATTAATAGCGAGTATTATCGCTTTAAAACAGCGTAATACCGCTTTAGTACTTGGTAATGTTATGGGGTCTAACTTATTTAACGTATTTTTTACTTTAGGTATTACCGCGACTATCACGCCAATCCCGTTTGACTTTTCATTAAACCAAGCTGTTTTACTTAATTTTGTTTCGGCTGTTTTTTTAGCGGTAACTTTTGCATTTATAAATCGTGAAAAAATGAGTAAACTCACCGCGTTTTTATTATTATTAATTTATGGCGTTTATATATTTTTAGCCATTATTAATTAAGGGCTGCTTTGTCTTGAGTCAGATCAAAGGTAACACATTTGACACTATCTTTTACTGTACATTTTACTGTTAGAGTGTAAAATGTAAATAGTAGTAATTCTCATTAACGTTTTAAGATTTAGTGTATGACTTTAGCCGATTTAGCTGTTAACCAAAAAGCACATATTAGTGTGCTACCTAGTGATATAGATTTAGCCGCCCGCCTTCTTGAGCAGGGCTTTGCGCTACGCACTGAAATTTCGCTAGCCCATAAAGCGCCTTGGAATGGTCCACTTGCTTTTCGTTTGCATAATACAAAAGTGACTATTCAGCCAAAAATTGCTGAACAAATTCAAGTGATACTTTCGTAATGGCGAATTGTCATGATACTAATGTACAAATTGCCGATGCAGAACGTACTAAAAATAATCCACACTATGCGCTTGTAGGTTTTGCCAACTCTGGTAAAAGTACGCTATTCAATCTTTTTTCTGGCGATAAACAGGCAGTCGGTAACTGGTCAGGAGTGACGGTTAGCGCGAAAAATAAATCAATCAATTTGCCCGATCACACTGCAATGCTAACCGATTTACCTGGCTTAAGCTCACTAACTGAACATGACGTTCAAGGGCAAGATTTAAGTATAAGTCAGCAATTTCTGCAGAAAAAGTCGGTTGATTTATTAATTAATGTAGTTGACGCCACTCAATTAACTCGCCAATTGTATTTGACAACGCAATTGCTTGAATTGGGTGTTCCAATGATAGTGTTGCTTAATAAAACCGATCGTAAAGAAGCGTTGCATGTTAATTGTAAACAGCTTTCAAGAGAGCTTGGTTGTCCTGTTATCGAAATTAGTGCACAAAACCAAGGTTCTTTGACCGATATTTACCCGTTGTTAGCAACGCGTTTACCACCGAATACAGAATGTTTGAAACAAAGTTGCTTATGCGCTTCCCAACCGGTTAAAAAAGCGACGCAAGATTGCGAACAACCTGCCGAAAATAAGATCAGTGTTGTCGATAGACATCAGTTTGTTCATGATATTGTTGCTAAAGCAAGCCAAGCTAAAACTGCTATTACAGGTTTTACCGACAAAGTAGATGATATTGTATTGCATCCAATTATAGGGATTCCTATTTTCTTCGCGATGATGTATCTGTTGTTTATGTTCGCCATTAATGTGGGCGGTGCATTTATTGATTTCTTTGATATCTTATCCGGCAATATCTTTGTGGAATATCCGATCTATTTCCTCGCGCCGTTAGAGCTACCTCAATGGGCATTGACTATTGTTGAAGGTATTGGCAGCGGTATACAAACGGTGGCGACATTTATTCCTATTATTGCTTGCTTATTTATAGGCTTATCGGTTTTAGAAAGTAGTGGCTACTTAGCTCGTGCTGCATTTGTTGTTGATGTAGTTATGCAAAAAATTGGACTGCCGGGTAAGGCTTTTGTCCCGCTAATTGTTGGTTTTGGTTGTACAGTACCTGCGGTAATGTCGGCACGAGTTCTTGATAGTGAAAGGGAGCGTATTACTACTGTGATGATGGCGCCCTTTATGTCGTGTGGCGCTCGTTTACCTGTGTATGCCTTGTTTGCTGCAGCATTTTTCCCTGATAATGGCCAAAACTTGGTATTTTTACTTTATTTAATCGGTATTGCAGCAGCAATATTTACGGGATTTTTACTGAAAAAAACCACGTTGCCGGGCAATAGCTCTTTAAATATTATGGAACTCCCGCTATATGAAATTCCTAAGCTTTCATATATTAGTTTACGTGTTTGGCAACGTACTAAAGGCTTTGTTACAGGTGCAGGTAAAACGATTGTTATAGTTGTTTGCTTACTTAACTTTTTTAACTCCATTGACTTAGACGGTAACTTTGGTAACCAAGACAGCGAAAATTCTGTATTAAGCCAAGGTGCTAAAGTTGTAATGCCATTGCTAGCACCTATGGGAGTTAAAGAAGATAATTGGCAAGCGGGTGTCGGTATTATAACCGGTATTTTTGCCAAAGAAGTGTTAGTGGCTACTTTTAATAGCTTATATTCCCCACATGATGCTGAGCAAGGTGAAGATCCTTCATTAATTAATAGTTGGCATGAAGCTGTTGATAGTATTAAAGCAAATCTATTAGGCATTGAAGCGGACGATCCTTTAGGTATGAATGTCGGGGACTTAACCGATTTAGAAATTGCTGCCCAAGAGCAGGAAGTTGAAGTTACCACTTACCATATAATGCAAGCGGCTTTTGTTGGCCAATTAGGCGCTTTCAGTTATTTGCTATTTATATTGCTTTACACTCCATGTGTAGCGGCGATGGGAGCAATTAAAAATGAAGTAGGCACTAAATGGGCGAGTTTTGCTGCTATTTGGAGTTTTACGCTAGCCTATCTTGCGGCAACCTTATGCTATCAACTGGGTAACTTTATGAATAACCCTCAATATGCCAGTGTTTGTATAATGGCTGTATTTATTACATTCTGGGGGATTTATATTTGGCTTAAGAAGCAGGGTAGTAAAATTCTCACTATTCCGATTTCGGTTAAATATTCTTAATACTCCTCCTTACAGTACGTGTAAACAAAGTGTAAATATGTCGAAAATATTTACACTTTTTTTTGTTAAAAAAATAACTGTTTGTAATTTATGACTTTATTTTATGGCGCAAAAATTGCTCTTATCGAAAAGATGATTTTAAACATATAAAATGGAGTTATGTAATGAGTAAAATAAAGTTAAACAAGGTAGTTAGTGGTGCGTTATTAACGCTTGGCTTATTGTCGGTAAATGCTAATGCAGGAATTTTAGCGCTTTCTGATAGTGATTTTAATGCGAGTGCTGGCCTAATTACTTTTTCAGAATATGCAGTGGGTACAGTAAACCCTGGATATGTTGCAGCAGACTACGGTGGAGATGTTGGCTCACCAGATGTTAATTTTGCTGGTTGGTTTAATGGGCAATCGTTAAGTGCAAATCCTGGCGCAGACTGTCCCGGTGCTGCCGCTTCCGCCTGTATTGTCGGTAATCCTACTAATGCGTTAAGCTTAGATGCTAATTCAACCGATACTTTTATTACACAAGATGGCGCTAACCCTACTAGCCCTGTTCTAAGTGGAACACCAACGTATAATGGCGGTATTGCAATTTTGTTCAGCTCTGATCAATATGGGGTTGGTTTTGACGGTGGTTTTTTTAATGCCGTTGGTTCTACTGCAATTACAGCATTTGCTCGTGATGGTAGTTTAATCGGCTCGGTTGCCAATACGGTAGAGGGTATTGAATTTTTAGGGTTAGTGACTGATGATCAAACCGCTTCTATTGCAGGTGTATTTTTAGACTTAGTCGGTGCTGAGCCTGCTGGTTTTGCGATTGATAATATTCGTTTCGGTGGTATAGGCGATATTAGAGTTGATGAAATCCCTGAGCCGACAACTATTGCTATGTTAGCGTTAGGTTTAGCTGGTCTGAGTTTACGTAGACGTAAAAACTAGTAATATTTTTACCTCATTGAAGCATCAATATTATATTGGTGCTTTTTTTATGTCTAAAATTTATTTTTTTACTGACAAACAGCATATTAAATGTGTTTAAAAGTTGGCATATCCAGTTAGTGCTAGTTTATTTCCTTTTTAATGCTTATCATTACTCTATTAAAAATACACGTGATACGGAGAAAGTTAAATGGAACAGCAAGTAGATGGTAGTTGTTTATGTGGCAAAGTAAAAAGTACGGTAACAGGTCCATTTCAACGCTTTTATCAGTGTTATTGTGATCGCTGTCAAAGGAAAACAGGTTCAGCTTTTGCTTCACTAATTTTTACTACGCCTGAAAGCATTCAATGGCATTCAGGTAAAGAATTAACCAAACGCTTTGATTTACCAAATGCCGTGCGCTTTAGTAATTGTTTTTGCACTGAGTGTGGCTCACAAGTACCTTATTTAAGTCGAGATGGTGCTTTTTTAGTTATTCCTGCGGGTTATTTAGCTGGCGGTGACCCACAAATTACCCCACAAGCCAATATCTTTTGGGACGAGCGTCCTTGTTGGTTTGATGAAGGTAGAAAAGCAGATACTTTTAGTACCTATCCGGAATAATACTAAGTAATCTTTTTATTACAGTTTAAGAGTTTACTATGCAGAGTGCGGAATATTGTTTTACGCGGTTTAATTCATCGATAAAAGAGATTGAATTACCCGAGAAGTTTACCTTTCCTTTTTATTATCAGCCGCACTCATTATCGCTGATAGCGGTTAAAGAACTGCAAACTTATCTTGAACATCAAACAGCTTGGCAGCATGATTTTGGCATAGACGGCATTAACGAATCGTCTAATGGTAAAATGTTTGGTGTCTTAGTTGTGCAAACCGCGTCTGGAGAAATAGGCTATTTATCGGCTTTTTCTGGCAAACTTGCTGATCAAAGCATACTCCCTCCTTTTGTTCCTCCGGTATTTGATGCTTTTGAAAAAGATAATTTTTTCCTTACTGGCCAAAATAAAGTTAACCAATTAACGCAACACCTTGCTCATTTACACGAAAATAGTCTTATTGTTAAATTTGAAGCTTTATTGGCGAAGTTGAAAGCGGATGAAGCCGATGCTATTGCCGCGCACAGAGCCTTGATGATAGAGGGGCGACAAAAGCGAAAAGCGCAACGTATTGCTGCAGAGTCATTATTGAATGAAACCGAACTTGCACAACTTAACGATTCGCTAAGTAAAGAAAGCATTAATGATAAAAACCAATTAAGGGACTTAAAAACCTTTTGGTTAGAAAAAATAAAAGAAGTCGCTCAACCGCTTAATTTGTTAACCGATGAAATTGAGCAATGCATTGAGGAACGAAAGCGCTTATCTAATGCTTTGCAATACCAATTATTTGAACATTACAGTTTTTTAAATATTAAGAAAGAGCCGAAAACGTTAAACGCAATTTTTGATGAACTGCCAGAGCGCACTCCTCCTGCTGGCTCTGGTGACTGCGCCGCACCAAAATTATTACAATATGCTTTTCAACATAATATGAAGCCGATTGCCATGGCTGAGTTTTGGTGGGGTACTGCGCCAAAATCTGAAGTACGACAACATAAAAATTTTTATGGAGCCTGCCAAGGAAAGTGTCAACCCATATTAGGGCATATGCTTAGCGGAATTGAGTTAGATGATAACCCTTTGCTAGTTAATCCTGCTCAGGGGAAAGTGTTAGATATTATTTACCAAGATGAGGATATGCTCATCATCAATAAACCTGCTGAGTTCTTATCAGTACCCGGAAAGAATATAACCGACAGTGTTTATACGCGTATTAAGGAACAATATTTAGCAGCAACAGGACCGCTAATTGTTCATCGTCTTGATATGTCGACATCAGGTTTAATGGTTATTGCATTAACGAAAAGAGCCCATAAAAAACTACAACAACAATTCATTTCTAGAACTGTAGAAAAGCGTTATGTCGCCTTGGTTGAAGGTGACTTATCCAATGAGTCAGGGGTAATAAATTTACCGTTACGAGTAGATTTAAATGATCGACCTCGACAAGTTGTTTGCTATGAATATGGCAAGCATGCGGAAACAAAATGGCAGTTGCATGAAAACAGCAAAGCGGTTGAAGCAATTGATCCTGAAGCTGCATTGACGCGAGTATATTTATACCCTAAAACTGGCCGCACTCATCAATTAAGAGTACATTGTGCTCATGCTCAAGGGTTGAATATGCCCATTAAAGGCGATGATTTATATGGTAAAAAGTCTAACCGTTTATGTTTACATGCCGAGCAACTTGCGTTGAACCATCCTATAACGCATGAGCGAATGACTTTTCAAGTTGATGCTGATTTTTAATCGCTTTGCTTTAATGGGTGATTATAAAAACTGAGCCGAGCCTTTAACAGACTTTTACAGGGTCTATTAAGATTGATCTAATATTTGTAAAATCTGACCAGTTAAACTTACTTTAGCTTTTACAAAGTTCTTAACTGTTCCACCAAAAGCATTTTTACCTCGATATGACATTTGAACAATCAGAAAATCCCCTTTGTCCCAATAAATAGTCTTGTCATGCTCATAACTATCAGGGTCGTTCATTGCATCTTTAATAAGTCTTTCTAGTTTATTATGAGAACCATCCCATGAACTGAATTGACTGTTTATTTCATCATCTCGTTTTGCTTTTATTTCTCGAAGTATTTCAACTTCTCTAATTTTATTTCTATAATATTCATATTTATTTAAGTATTTTTCATTATCAGGGCTTAGAGTAAGAAGTTCTTCATATATTTTAAGGTTATTTGATAGCTCAGATACAGGTGTGTTATTTAGCTTTCTTAATAACTTGTTAATTCCTTTTGTCTTTTTTATTTCCGCTAACTTGATTGATGCTAATGAATTGAGCTCCTTAAGCTCGCTATCATTCGTTAGCATATATTTTGTTGATAAATTTAGGACCTTTGCATACTCTTTATTTAATAAATCCGTTTTTAGAGAATTTAGGACTTTCTGTCGATTATCATTAAAATAAGTTATATTTTCTTGTCGCATTTTGAGAATATAATCAGCCTCGTGTTGAGCTTGCAAAGCTAATATCTCTTGAGATTTTTTAGTTTGACTGTGTGATAAAAAGAGAGAATAAGTTAAAAATAATGCGAATATAGTAATTGTCCTACTTTTAGGGGAGAGTTTTATATTTGTCTTTGAATAAATATACTCTCTCACAGGAGGTGTGAGAAATAGCGAAATGCATAATAAGGATAATCCAGCCAAAAAAGAATCAAAAATTGATACCAATCCAATCAGCAAAAATAATATACCAAAAATCCAGCTTAAAACTAGATAAACATATTGCATAATTAATCCTTTATATTAGGTTTTTTGTATATTTAACTTAATAATTATGCTGCTTAATACTTAAAAGTACAATATATAACTAGGTTAAGAGTGGTCATACTTTGATATAATTATATGTAATTTCTTACGATATGCTTATTTAACTGTAAGGTATTACTATAAAGTTTATGACTTGAAACTTGAGCTAGGGAGGCCCAAGTTTCAATGTATGCTTAAACCGTTAGCATTTTTTTCGTAGCGGCAATTAAGTGATGCTTCGTATTCGGCTCGACCGATGCATGACCTGATGCTTCACTAACAATAAGTGTCGATTTTGGTAACTGTTGGTGTAGTAACCAAGCATTATCAAATGGACAAACAATATCGTATCGGCCATGAACAATGGTGGTAGGAATATCAGCTATTTTATCGCAGTTGGCGAGAATTTGATTCGGTGATAAAAAGCAGTCATTCACCATAAAATGTGCCTCATGGCGCGCGAGTGTCCAAGCAGAATCATCACCTGTTGCGGCATCAACAAAAGCTTGATCGGGTACTAAGGTACAGCACCGGATTTCCCAAATACTCCACGCTTTAGCCACTTGTAAAGCAAGCGTTTTATCACTACCTGTCATAATATCGTAAGCGGCTTTTACGCCACCATTTTTTTGATCTTCAGGTAATGCTGATAAATAGTCATTCCAAAAATCAGGGTATATGCGTGTAGCGCCACCACCTGAAAATGTCCAGTTAGTGTCTATATCGCGGGCAAGGAAAATGCCTCTTAAAACTAAACTCTTAACATGGTTTGGGTGAGTTTGTGCATAAACTAACGACAAGGTAGATCCCCAAGAACCACCAAATACATGCCACTTGTCTACTTTAAGCTTTGTTCTTATTTTTTCGATGTCTTGAACAAGTGTATCGGTATTATTATTATCTAAGCAGCCATGGGGTACTGAACGTCCACAGCCTCTTTGATCGAATAAAATGATGTGATATTTTTCGGGATCAAAAAAGCGGCGATCATTAGTGGAAGCGCCTCCGCCAGGTCCACCATGAATAAATAACACAGGTTGTCCTTGAGGATTACCACATTGTTCTACATAGACTTGATGCTGATGGTCAACGTTGAGTAAAAAATCATTAAAAGGTGAGATTTCAGGGTAAAATTCATTCATTGTATTTTCCTCTTGATGAAGTTTAAAAAGATAAAGGAGGCGTCAAGGTAAACTCCGCGAAAACGAGTTGTTTACCTTGAACTTATTTGAGCGATGGATTTATATTAAGTACTTATTCTATAAATATTTATTTAAGAAAGTGACATACGCATCAGAAGCTTTGATACGATTAGCCTTTTTAGTAAAACCATGGCCTTCGTCACTAAAAAGTAGGTAGTCTACTGGCACATTGTTTTTGCGTATTTCACTTACCATTTCGTCACTTTCAATCTGTAATACACGAGGGTCGTTAGCTCCTTGCACAATAAGTACTGGTTTAGTAATATTTTTTGCATGGAATAACGGTGATATTCTTCTGTGACGCTCAGCATCGGTTGCCGGATCGCCCATTTCATCGTATAACGCTTTTTTAAAGCTTTCCCACCAAGGCGGTATGCTATTTAAAGTACGTTCCCAATTGGTAACCCCAAAAATATCGATACCCACTTTAAATTCGTCGGTAAATGCCATTCCTGCCATGGTCATGTAGCCACCATAACTACCACCAATAATGCCGATGCGATCGCCATCAATCCAATCTAAAGTTTGTAGATATTTCTTGCCATAAACAATGTCTTGAAGATCATCTTCACCGTGTTTTTTGTCATCTAAATGAAAAAACGTTTTACCGTAACCTGATGAGCCTCGGTTGTTTACGGCAAATATTGCATAGCCTTGATTAACTAAATGCTGAATAGCTGCTCGGTAACCTTGTGTTGACTGTCCACCGGGGCCACCATGCACCCAAATTAAAGCGGGTACTTTATTAGTGCTAGTTGCCATTTTAGGTTGATACAACAGGCCCGGTACTTTTAACTGATCAAAACTTTTAAAACGTTTTACTTTGCTAATAACTAAATCGTCAGTACTAATTTTAGGGTTTAATGTGTTGCTTAACTGTATAATGCTAGGCTCGCCTATTTTGTAACTGTATAAATTTGAAGGAGAATTGTCAGCATTGATATAAAACACCATGGTAGAGCTGTCTCTTGAAAAGTTAATGCCTCTAATAGTGCCTTTTGGCATTTGAGGTATCACAAAGCGCTTTTTATCAAATAAACTGATGACTTTAATTTTAGTTTTGGCATCTTGATTCGTGCCAATAACGCAATAACGCCCATCGGTTGAGTAACGCACAAACGAAACATCCCAGTTTGTTGCATAAAATACTGATTTCTCGCCGCTTTCAATGTTTAAACGCCACGCTTGAGCAAATTCACTGGTTTCATTTGATGAATAAATAAGTTCTTGGCTATCAGGAGTAAAAGTATAAGAGCGATGACTAACATTCCCTTGATGCTCGGTCACTAATTGAGCCGTTTTTTCTTCACTATTTAAATCAACTAAATAAATATTGGCATCAGCATTGGAAACCGAATGACTTAAGCTTAACCAGCGGCCATCAGGGCTAACATCACCGACAGAGTAGTTATTAATATTTTGATAAATTAGCTCTCGTTGATAACCGCCTGTCGCATAACGATAGAGATCGAATGTTTTGTTATCTCTTTCGTTAGTGATAATAAAAAAGGCAGTGTTATCTTGGTGCCAAGAAATAAAAGACGCTTTTAGTTTATCTTCTGGTGTTTTTGTTGGCGTTAAATCTTTAACTGATCCATCAATTTCTCGTACATAAATATGGTTAAGTTCGTTACCTTCTTGATCGGCAGAATAAAGTAATCGACCGTCGTTTGGAAACCAACTTTGGGCAAAAAGACTGTCTTTATTTGATTGGCTTAATTGAATAGGTGCACTGCCATCAATGGGGTATTGATAAAGATTAAAGACACCTGATTCATCACTACTAACCAGTACAGCACTGCCGTCATGATTAAGTGAAGAGCCAAAAATACTGGTTGTTTGAAAAAAATCACTCGCGGTAAATCGTTTATTTTCTTGTGCAACGGCTTGGGCGCTTTCTACTTTATTTTCTGGCGCAACGACTTGAGTGCTTTCTGAATTGTTTTCTACTTTGCTTTCTTGTGTAATAACTTGCGCGCTTTCTTGAGGTTTTTCTGGAACAGGGGAATTAGTGTTTACGGCGCTAGTATTAACTGCTTTTTTTATCGTTTCTTTATCAACAGAAGTTGTTTCTTCTGCCAGTGTAAAATTACAAATTAAGGCGATAAACAGCCCAAATAATCGAACGTTGTACATGATTAATCTCCGTTTCTTTTAATCAAATGGGTTAGCGACGGTGAATTTTTATAATTAACCCGTTTAGAATCCACAAACCCTTGTACAGTGTAGCATATAAAGTACGAAACATTGTCTAGTTGTTCATTAGAATATTCTCAACTTTTGTAACAATTAAGCATTACTCATCAGGTTGTGTCGTATTGTTATTGATAAGTTGGTTGATTAGTCGTCAATTTGACTGATTAATTAACCGCTCCTAATTGTTGTCGATGGATCATGACTTGCCCTTTTAATGTTTCAATAACCGTGGATGATTGTTGATAAGCAAAAACAATTTCACGCATTAACTGAAGTCCTTCAATTTCACGAAAAACAATTTCTGACTTATTTAACACTTCAGGATGAGCAGGAACAAGAGCGCAGCCTAACCCTGCATGTACTAAGCCTAAAGCATAATCAATGGTTTGTATTTTTGCTCTAATATCCACAGCAAACCCCGCTAAGGTTAATGTGTCATTTAAGTTATTCCATGCAGTACAAGGGTTTCTATGGATAAAAGGTAAACCATCTAGGTCAGATAAAGTGATATTTTCTTTGAGGGAAAGCACATGGTTATACGGTAGGGCGAGCTTGTAATCTTCTTTCCACAAAGAGATGAAATGCTCTTTTTCATCTAATTCTTCTTTAATAATAATCCGAGCATCACAAGTTTGGTTTTGTGACACTAACGTTAACTCCATTAAATCTTGCGATGCGGTAAAATCCTTTAACAAAGCACTCATTCGTTCAACGCCTAGCCCTTTAGTTACACCAAGAAAAAAAGGCTGCTTGACATTTTTATCGGTAAAAATAGTTTTAATTGCATCAGCTTGTCCAAGTAATTGCTTGGCTAAAGGGTACAATCGTTCGCCTGTATTACTCGGTTTTACGCCTCTAGCATATCGAATAAACAATTGAGTATGTAGGCTGTCTTCTAGTTGAGCAACTGCAGAAGAAATAGATGGCTGTGCAATAAAACATAACTTTGCTGCGGCGCTGAAACTTTGTTGTTCGTAAACAGCGACAAAATATTTAAGGCTGCGTAAGTCCATTAAAAATCCAAGTAAGTAGTACCAGTAAAATATTTCTCTTAGTCTAACGTTAATTAATGCACTTGGTATAGCTTTAATCTATACCAAGTAAAGATAATTAATATTTTAACTCTACGTGGGTTTTTTATACTATCTGGTTCAAATCAAAATTTTATTGATAAATTTAAGGTGCTCACAATGTCTAACGCAAATCGTCCAACTTTTAATTGGCAAGATCCCTTGTCGCTTGATTCACTATTAACAGAAGAAGAACGCATGATTCGTGATAGTGCTCATCAGTATTGTCAAGAAAAGCTCATGCCTCGCGTTTTAGAAGCAAATCGTAATGAAAAATTCGATGTTGAAATCATGAAAGAGTTAGGCGAGTTAGGTTTACTCGGTGCAACTATTCCTGAAAAGTACGGTTGTGCGGGCGTTAATTACGTAGTGTATGGCTTAGTAGCTCGTGAAGTCGAACGAGTAGACAGTGGCTACCGTAGTGCGATGAGTGTGCAATCTTCATTAGTGATGCATCCTATTTATGCTTATGGCAGCGAAGAGCAGCGTATGAAGTACTTACCAAAATTAGCCTCCGGTGAATACATTGGTTGTTTTGGTTTGACTGAACCTAATTCAGGATCTGATCCTGCCAGTATGTTAACTAAGGCAGTTTCAGTTGATGGTGGTTATCGTTTAACGGGCACCAAAATGTGGATTACTAATTCGCCTGTTGCTGATGTTTTTGTCGTTTGGGCAAAACTTGATGGTGTTATTCGAGGGTTTATTCTTGATAAAGGTATGGAAGGGCTAAGCGCACCTAAAATTGAAGGAAAATTCTCACTTCGTGCCTCTATAACCGGTGAAATTGTTATGGATAATGTATTTGTGCCGAGTGATCAGATGTTACCGAACGCTAAAGGTTTATCAGGGCCATTTGGTTGTTTAAATAAAGCGCGTTATGGCATTGCCTGGGGCGCATTAGGCGCGGCAGAATTCTGTTGGCATGCAGCTCGTCAATATACACTTGATCGTGAACAATTTGGCAAACCACTTGCGTCTACTCAGCTTATTCAGAAAAAATTAGCTGATATGCAAACCGATATAACAACGGGGTTATTTTCTTGTTTACAAGTTGGTCGCTTAATGGATGCCGGAACGCTAGCGCCGGAAGCTATCTCTTTAATTAAACGTAATTCCTGTGGCAAAGCTCTTGAAATAGCTCGTACTGCACGAGACATGCACGGTGGTAACGGTATTAGTGATGAGTTTCATGTGATACGCCATGTAATGAATTTAGAAGCCGTTAATACTTATGAAGGTACCCACGACGTGCACGCTTTGATCTTAGGGCGCGCACAAACGGGCATTCAAGCATTTTACTAAGCTTACATTCACTAGCATCATATTAAAGTAAGTCAATCTAGCGAATTAACGCCCATCTTAATGATGTTAATTCGCTTTATCTCATTAATCGCAATAGCTTCTTTGTGGAGAAATCATGTCAGATCGTAATCAATTGGTAAGAGATAATTTTATCAACTTTGTTAGCACCAACAATTTACCAGCGTCGACGGTTGAGTTGACACCTCAAGAGGTTGGTTTAAGCGATAGTGACGTTATAGATTTATTTGAAACACAAGTCATGAGCCGTCATCTTGATTTACAATCTCGCATCATGCAAAAGCAAGGGCAAAGCTTTTACACCATCGGTAGTTCTGGACACGAAGGTAATGCTGCTTATGCTAAGGTATTTAGACCTACTGATATGGTATTTTTGCATTATCGCAGTGGCGCTTTTATGATCCAACGTAGTAAGCAAGTGCCCGGTCAAACACCTATTTATGACATGTTATTATCGTTTGCTGCCTCAAGTGAAGATCCAACATCAGGAGGGCGGCATAAAGTGCTGGGTTCTAAGGCACTTAATATTCCTCCACAAACGAGCACCATAGCGTCTCATTTACCTAAAGCAATGGGAGCAGCTTATAGTATTCCATTAGCGAAACGACTTTCCTTAACCGATGAATTTTCACAGAATATGCCAGAAGATAGCATAGTCGTTTGTAATTTTGGCGACGCATCCTCTAACCATTCAACGACACAGGGGGCTTTAAATTCAACAGCTTGGGCGGCTTATCAGTCCATTCCTATGCCTATTGTTTATATTTGTGAAGATAACGGTATAGGTATTTCTACTTCAACACCTAAAGGGTGGATTACTGCTAACTATCAACATCGAGCTGAACTGAATTACATTTATTGCGATGGCTTAAATCTACTCGACACCTATCAAAAAGCTCAACAAGCAGAAAAGCTAGCGCGTGTGCAAAGAAAACCCGTGTTCTTGCACATGAGAACGGTAAGAATTTTAGGTCATGCAGGTTCAGATGCAGAGTTTGTTTATCGCAAAATGAAAGACATAACTGCTACTGAGTTTAATGATCCCCTGCTGCATAGCGCACGTATTCTAATTGAAAACAATATTTTAACAGCCGATGAAGTTATAAGGCTTTATCAAGATATTGAACAGCGTATTGCCTGTGTCGCGCAGCAAGTTATCACTAAAGCAAAACTGGAAAATTCTCAGCAAGTGATGGCGAGTATCAAGCCGCCATGGTTATTAGAAAAAATTGCCGCACAACATCATCAAAATGTAGACGAGCAAGAAAGAGCTAAATTGTTTACTCATGAGAAACATAACCTTGATAAGAAACAACATTGCGCCAAATTACTCAATTGGGCGTTAATGGATTTAATGGCTGAAAATAAAAACATTATTATGTGCGGTGAAGACATCGCCAAAAAAGGCGGAGTGTATAATGTAACCGCAAAACTTAGTGAGCGATTTGGACAAAACAGGGTTATTAACACCTTGCTAGATGAACAATCAATCCTAGGCCTAGCTATAGGCATGGCACATAATGGCTTTTTACCTATTCCTGAAATTCAGTTTCTCGCTTATGTGCACAATGCAGAAGATCAAATTCGCGGAGAAGCGGCAACACTACCGTTTTTTTCGAATGGCCAATTCAGTAACCCTATGGTTATTCGTGTCGCTGGACTTGCATATCAAAAAGGTTTTGGTGGTCATTTTCATAACGATAACTCATTCGCCGTTTTTCGTGACATCCCTGGATTAATTATGGCATGCCCGTCAAATGGCGCAGATGCAGTGAGCATGATGCGCACGAGTGTAAAACTTGCTCGAGAGCAACAAAGGTTAGTGGTGTTTTTAGAACCGATAGCGCTTTATATGACGAAAGACTTATACGAAGAAGGCGACGGTGAGTGGACTTCACATTATGAGTTACCTGCTGAAAAAGTGGTTGAGTCGACCATGCAAATATCAACGTTTGGCAGTGGAGATGACCTTTGTATTATCTCCTACGGTAATGGCTATTACCTTTCTAGACAGGCTGAAAAAGTATTAGCCCAACAAGGCATAAAATGTCGAATTATTGATTTACGTTGGTTAGCCCCTTTAGATGAAAAGGGCATTATTGAACAAGCTTTGGCATGTAAAAATATTTTAATTGTTGATGAATGTCGTCAAACAGGATCTATCAGTGAAGCATTGGTCACTCTGCTTACTGAAGCGCAATCGCATAATAATAAACAAATGATTAATACCAAGCGCATCACAGCACAAGATAGCTTTATTCCATTAGGGGCTGCTGCTTATCATGTACTACCATCTACACAAGAAATTGTTGATACCGCGATAACTTTAGTGGGTAAGGAGAGTAAATAATGACGACTAAAAACTCAACTCAATCGGCTCAACCAATTCAAGCAAACCAAGCAATTAAAAAAAGAGCGGTGGTTATTTGTCCTGGTCGCGGTACTTACAATAAAGAAGAGTTAGGCTATTTAAAGCGATTACACAGTAATAAACCTGAGCTAATAAAGGTTATAGATAATTACAGAACTGAACAAAATCAACCTAGCGTTACTGAATTAGATGCTATGGCGCAATACAACATGCGTCTGCACACCGCTGGTGAAAATGCTTCAGCGTTAATTTATGCCTGCGCAATGGGCGATTATCAAGCTATTAATAAAGATGAATTCGATATCGTTGCAGTAACGGGTAATTCAATGGGCTGGTATATTGCATTAGCGGTAGCCGGTGCTTTAAATGAACAAGCTGCCATTGAGTTGATCAACACCATGGGCTCAATGATGAGTGATGGTGTTATCGGTGGTCAGATGATTTACCCGATAACGGATGAAAATTGGTGTACTGACAACCAAGTCGTTAGTAACATTGAGCAATGGTTGATTCAAGCTAATCAAGCTGAAAACAATGAAGTGTATATTTCAATTAATTTAGGGGGTTACCTAGTTTTTGGTGGTAATAAATCTGGTTTAAAAGCGTTAGAGCAATTATTGCCTGTGGTGCAAGACAGATACCCGATGAATTTATTTAACCATGCGGCTTTTCATACGCCACTGCTTACTGATACCGCAAAAAAAGCGCAATCGTTATTATTGCCTGATCTATTTAATAAACCGTCAATACCGCTAATTGATGGACTAGGACAAATTTGGCAACCTCACAGTACAAATACCCAAGCTTTATACGATTACACTTTATCTACACAGGTTATCGCACCTTATAATTTTACTAAAGCCATTGAAGTTGCGGTTAAGGAATACGCACCAGATAAGATTATAATTTTAGGCCCTGGCGCTACATTAGGCGGCGCAGTCGCACAAAGTTTAATTAATCAACATTGGCTGAACATGAAGTGTAAAAGTGATTTTATTAGACTGCAAAAAGAAGACCCTTTTATTCTTGCTATGGGCTTGGCAGAGCAAAGGAAACAGGTTGTTTAACTGATTATAAAGGCTAAGTTAACGATTTTATCAACTAACTTCTAAATATTTAATTAAAGTGTTATTCTAAAAATTCATTAGTTGTGTAGGTAAACAGAATGGTTTTTAAAGTCGCTCATAAAGTTATTATTGGTTTTTCAGTTATTTTACTGTTTCTCCTATGTTCGAGTATTGCCACCATCAGTATCTTAAGCGATATAGAATCTTCAGCGTTAAAGGTTGAAGATTTTGCAATCCCTATTTTAAAACACTCAAATACCGTTCAAAAACAACTCCTAAAACAAGCTAAATCGTCCGCGCTAATTTCAACGTTAAAAACAGTAGAAGCGAGTGATATTTTAAAACAAGACTTCCAAAAGCAAGGTGATGTTCTGGTTGATAACAATAAACTTATCAACCAACAGCTTAAAGACTTTTCAAGAGCAGGGGATTTGAATAAATTCTCTACCGCCTACGGAAATTATACCGAGTCAGTTAACCAGATGTTTGGCTATCGTGTTAACGAGTTAAACAGCCATGAAGAATTAGAAAAACAACAAGCATTACTTTATAACGTTTTAGATGAAGCCAGTGCGTTATTAGGTGACTTATCTTATTTAGAAGATCCAGAAAACCAACAAGAAATTGACCGAATTGTCGGTTCGGCGAGTCAAATAGAAGGATATTTATTTAATCTAATAGATGCGAGTAAAACCATTATTAGTATTGATAATATTGATGTGGTAGCTGAGTCTCAAGAAACTATCAACTTTGGTATTGATAACATAGTACAGTTAATTTCTTATTTATCAACTCTTGGTGAAACCTATGATACCGATGGTTTAATTGAGCAGTTTATTGAAGAGTTCAACCGCTCTAAAGCTATGTTACAAGGAGATAATAATCTCTTTGACCTTAAAATTCATCAACTTGAACAAAAAGAATTACTCAACCAAAGCTTTGTTAGTTCAGAGCAATATATGAGTGAAGCGATTGCTGCAATCGATATATTCTTGCAAGAGGTTGACAGTAATTTAGCTAATTCGCAGCGTGATATTTTTGACAATGTAGAGCAAGGTCATTTAACTAGCATAATTCTTTTTCTCATTGTTTTTGCTGCTGGGGTTGGTATAGCAATTAAAACCATTACCGCAATGATCGGACCATTAAAAGATATTAATAGTGTTTTAGCACATATCGCAGAGGGAGATTTATCACAACATTTAAAAGTTAATGCTGAAGATGAATTTGGTGAACTTTCTAAAAACGTTAATTTAGTGGTTGATGATTTACGCAAACTCATTGGTAATATTAATGAAAATACTCAACTACTTACCAATGCAGCTGAGCAATCGAGCGATAAAATCGCTCAAGTAACCCATACGTTATCCTTACAAAAAAATACGATTGAAGATGTAAATACCCAAACGTTTGAACTGGGTCAAAGTGCCGGGCATATTTTATCACAAGCAAATAGTGCAGAAGGGAAAATGACTAATGCCCTCAACCAAAGTAATGAGCTTAAAAATACAGCTAACCTAACTAACGAGGGTATGCAATCGCTAGCAAGTATGCTTGATAATACCACCAGTGTTATGACAGGCCTGCAAAAAGAATCGGTAAACATTAGTAGTATTTTATCAGTAATTCGCAGTATTTCTGAGCAAACTAACTTATTAGCATTAAACGCAGCCATTGAAGCAGCGCGTGCTGGAGAGGCAGGTAGAGGTTTTGCCGTAGTAGCGGATGAAGTGAGGTCGTTGGCAAATAGAACCCAAGACTCTGCCAGTGAAATTCAAACCATGGTTGAGTCACTGCAAAACCAAACAGACAAAGCGGCTAATGAAATCGAGCAAGGAAAAAATGAAGCGAATAATTGTCAAGATAACACGAAAAAACTACTAGAAACCTTATTGTTTATCACACAAGCGATAGAAGAAATGCACGAAATGAGTAGTGATATCTCACAATCGGCAACACAACAAAATAACTTAAGTAGTGATATCAATAGCAGCATTGAAGCGGTGGTAGACTTTAGTCAGCAAAGTAGTGAAATGTCGGCGTCTACCTTAAGTGATAGTACACAAGTCGCTGAACTGGCTCTTAAATTAAAAGCTGCTATTGGTGCTTTTAGGGTGGAGGAGTAGCCCTCAACGTTTAATCTTTATAAATAAAGTGGCATTAAATCGGGAACTATTAAGTCCAAACTGTGGCTATTCATTAATATGAATAGCCATTTTTGATTCTGTAGACCCATAGAATCGATAAAAAAGTTCTTAATTAAGCTGAAATTTTATCGAGAGTCATCAAAAACGTAAGTTGATTAATGAGGCTGTAACTGTAACAAAGTAGACATTAACGGCACTATTACCAAGGTCGACTTTGATACGAAAGCGGACATTAGCCTTGGCTTATCTAGCGACATTTGAACCGATACAAATCATCCTTGCATTAGATAAGGAAATTGTTCTAAGTTTCATCATAAATCTATAAAGTCAAAAATTCTAATTTGATTTAATACACCAAAAGCGGACGTTCGGTTAATATGATTTTAGCGACTAAAAATTTATGATTCTATGGCGCTTTGGGGCACAAAGCGAGATAGCATTATTTAAATATTATACGGACGGACCAATTTAACGGCTAGTTATTGTACATTATTACTCATAATTTTGATTTCTTTTGTAGATGAAATTTAATATTAAATCAATGTTTCCCACCTGGTTAGTAATTGCCTTGTTACACAATCATAAATTAATTACCTACTTAACAATCATTTATCAACACTCCTTCATCTTGATGAAAAATATTTTCATCAATTCACCTGAGTTTTAGTCACTTATTTTGTAATTAACACCCTTGTTTATGTTTTTTAATGTTGCCAGATGTATACTGGTATGATAGGTTGACTGCATAACATTGTGATTTAGGTGTTGATCAGTTCAAAATGAAGTTGAAGTTGTAATAGTTAAAAAATTAAAATTAAAATTAAAATTTAGAGAGGGAAATTATGAATAATAATCAAAAAAAATTTCGTCGCACGGCTTTATCAGTGTGTATTGCTACATTACTTAGTTCTTCGATTATGGCGGCAGAAGAAGCCGTACCTACAGAAGAAAGAGATGTCGAACGCATTGTAGTGACAGGATCAAATATTTTTAAAGGTAGTGCCAATAAAACATCTGAATCCCCTATTACTGAAATTGGAAAGGAAGCTATTGAAGGTATTGGTGCAATTTCTATTGGTGATGCATTAAGTAAAGTACCATCAGTTACATCAGCAATGAATGGTTCATCAGGTAATGTATCTGTTGGTGGGGGCGCGGGTGATATTGGTGTTGCAACAGCAGCTTTACGTAACTTAGGAGCAGAAAGGACGCTTGTATTAGTTAATGGTCGTCGTTATGTTTCAGGTGTTTCGGCAAACAATGGTTATGGCGTTGATTTAAACTCTATCCCTACGGCTATTATTGATCGTGTTGATGTATTAACAGGAGGCCAATCTGCTATTTACGGTTCAGACGCTATTGCTGGTGTAATTAACATTATCACTAAAAAAGAATTTGAAGGGTTTGAAGTGAACGCTATGGGTTCTACAGCAGATAAAGGTGCTGAAAAAACTAATATTGATTTAACCTATGGTAAAAACTTTAATTCAGGTAATGCTTGGGTTTCAACTGCATTTGCTAAACAAAATGTACTTATGTCAAGAGACAGAGATTTTGCTGCTAATGAATTAAGATTCCTTGATACTACGGGAGACGGTCTTAGTGACTCTATGGCCGTAAGAAATGGCCCTAGCCATGTTGACGGTGCTTATTTAGGTTATGGCGATGTTAAAATTTTTGGTAATGGCGACTCATTTAATACTAATCAACCTTTACTTGATAATGACTATAACCGTTTAGGTGCAACCGATTATGATAATCAACATGATGGCCGTACCATTGTAACCCCGTATGAGCGTTTTACTATTGCTTCTGGAATAACATTTGATATATCAGAAAAATCGATTGCAGAGTTTGAGCTTAACTATGTATCGACAACGGCATCTACTGCTATAGAAGAAGCACCAATTGATGTAAATGGTAACTTATTTAGAACGGGTGCCGGTGGTACAAACCCGATTGATGTAGCGACTAGCCCGTATTTTGTTGGTAGTAGTGCGGGGAGTCAGCTATTGGCAGCAATGACGGCTAATGGTGGTGATACAAATCTTTCTAATGTTGCAACCAATAGAAGGTTGTGGGAATTTGGTGAGCGTGGTGTTAATAATAGTCGTGATACTTTCCGAGTTGCGGGTAGTTATAGCTACTTTCTTGATAACGATATGGAATGGAAAACTAGCGGGACTTATGGTGTTACCAATTCTTCGTATGTCATGACAGGTGAAACATTCTTACCTAACATGCGTGAAGCGGTGACTATTGAAGCCGACGGAAATGGGGGTTATCAGTGTGCTAATGAATTGGCACGTATTGAAGGCTGTGTACCAGTAAATCCATTTAGCACAACAGACAGTTTAGCTGGTCAAGCTGGTATTGTTGGCTTTTCACAAGCAGCCATGGACTATATCCAAATTGATGCAAGCCAAATAGGTAAAGTTGAGCAAACGGTAATAACTAGTGTGCTTTCAGGTGAGCTTGATTTTGCAATTGGTCAAGACAACATGAGCTTCGCGGCGGGTGTTGAATACAGAAAAGAGGAAGCACAAGAAACGCCAGATAGTTTCCGTCAAATGGGTTTAGCTCGTGGCCCAAGCGTTCAGAAAATCAAAGGTGAATTTGATGTTGTTGAAGCATTTGGTGAGTTATATGTGCCGGTTGCTGATTGGTTAAATGTAAGTTTAGCGGGTCGTGTTGCTAATTACTCTACGGTTGGAACTACTTTTACCTACCGCTTAGGTCTTGATGCGCCAATTAATGAATGGGTTCGCCTACGTGCTAGTCAATCAAGTTCAGTGCGAGCACCAAACATCAGTGATTTATTTGCATCTGGTGCAACAACTACGGGCTCAACAACGACAGATGCTTGTAATAATACTAGCAACACTGGTACTAGCAATATTGATATTAACTGTGCGTCAATTCCTGCTATTGCTCAGCGTATGGCTGCAAATGGTGGCAATTATATCTTAGAAGGTTCTGAGCTCAATAATACTCAAGTCACTCAAACGGGCTCTGAAGAGTTGCAAGAAGAAACAACTAATTCAATGACAATAGGTGCGGTATTTACCCCACTGGATAACTTATCTATATCACTTGATTACTATGATATTGAAATTGAAGATGGTATTGCTACAGTAAGTGCGCCAACTTTTGTTGAGCGTTGTCATGATGTTGATCCTAGTTCGTTTGATGCTACATGTGGTAACAACCTTGTTCGTGATGTAAATAATGGCCCAATATTATTCTTAACATCAACGCCGATTAACGCTGATACCATCTCTACTAATGGTATCGATATTGAGGTTGCGTATTCACCAATTGATGAGTTATCGCTTAACTTTAATGCTAACCTCTTAGGTGATTACACGCAAGAAACGGTTGGTGGTGTTGAAGAGTTTGCAGGTCGTCCACAATACCCAGATATGAGCCTAACGTTTAATGCTTCCTATGATATTGTTGAAGATTTGAATCTTTTTGCTCAGTTAACCTATCGCAGTGAAACTGAAGCGTACCTTGATGCCGATAATGGTGGTTTTACTGAAGATTTAAATACTATGGATGCAGTAACTTACGTGGATATCAGAGCTAGCTACCAAATCAATGATGCGTTTAACGTTTATGTTGGTTCAAATAACTTGCTTGATGAACAGCCTGATATTTTGGTCCGTGGTGCTGCAATCGGTACTAACACAGAACCAAGAGCTTATGATGTTATAGGTCGCACATTCTTTGCTGGATTAAAACTAACCTTTTAATTAAAGTATCAATATTGTTTAAACCAATAGATTGGTATTAACAATGAATTAATAAAGCCTGATCAATTTGATTGGGTTTTATTGTTTTATACGACTTACTAGGGAGTTACCTTTGAAGTTTACTCATTTTATGTTTTTGTGTACTTTACTTTGCAGCCTGTCCGTTAGTGCTAACACTGACGATGTAACAGTTAAATACACAAGTATTAGTTGGCAAAAAGCAGCACAATTGCCACAACCAGAAGGTTTTTCTCAATCTATTGGGGTATCTGCGGCTTACAGTGCTTTTTTAGGTGATTATTTAATCGTTGCCGGTGGTGCAAATTTTCCCAAAGGACACCCTTTTTTTGAGCAAGGAAAAAAGCAGTTTTATTCAGATATTTTTGTCTTTGAACTTGTAGCTAACCAACTTAAGTTGGTTTCTCGCGGGCATTTGCCAATAAAAGTTGGACATGGTGCGACGGTTGTCGTTAACAATAACCTTTATTTAGTTGGCGGAAAAAATAATGAGAAAAGTTTTGATAGTATTATTAAATTATCACTTGATGCAGCTAAGAAACCTAAAACAGAATTACTCGCAACATTACCTTTTACTTGGGATTCAGGTGGAGCTGCATGGCATGATGAACATTTATATCTGTTTGCAGGTATGCAAAATGGCCAATTAAGCAATCAACTTTGTAAGTATTCTATTAGCAGTGAATCCTGTATTGATAAAAAAATGGCTCCACCTTTACCAGGGGTAGCCAGGAGTGATTTTCCTTCTATTAGCCATCAAGGTAGCTTTTATATTTTTGGTGGGTTAAACCTGAGTGCAGGCAAAGATAATTACGTCTTAACAGATGCTTACGCCTATAATTATCATCAAGCTCAGTGGAAAAAATTAGCAGATATAATGCTTTTTGAACGTCCATTTTCTGTAGCTGGTGGCGGGGCTGCAAAGTTTAGTCATAACAAAGTTGTATTACTGGGTGGTGTGAATAGGTCCATATTTAATGATGCCATTTTACAGTTAACTAGTACTAAAGGTGATAAGTTACAAGCTTTTAAGCAAAGTTATTTTAGTTTAAGTGAAGCCGAGGTTAACTTTAGTCGCCAGCAACTTATTTATGATATCGAGAAAAATTCTTGGCGAGCATTAACAAGTAAAGTGCCTTTTTATGGAGGGGCAGGACCGCTTACAGTTAGCCAGAAAGAAGATAAAGTTTTCTGGATATCAGGCGAAGTAAAACCTGTTATTCGTACACCTAATGTATATATTGGCTCGCTAGCTAAATAGAAATACGTAAGATTTAAATCTCAAAAAATAATAATTAATAACTCTAGGCTGTTATGCAGCTTTTCCTCTATATGAACTATAGTCATTTTGAACAATTATCATTGTAGTGCAAGGCTAGCACTAATCGGCTTACATTAAAGGGAAAATACAATCTAATTCTCTAGTAAAAAGTTAGTACTGATCGAAGGTTTTTAACTCGTTCATTATCTACATTACTCATTGAAAAAATCAAAACTCTTCTAAATTATCCTTTTTCAATTTTATATTTGAGTTTACAAATAAAAGCATTAGCTTGCTCTATAAACTCACTTTGCACTAACCTCCTGTTGACCTGTTATACCAAAAAGAGCTTGTGTATTTTCTGTGCGTATGTTTTTATAGTGCTGGTATGATGGGTTAATAGGTTGAGGGGCTGGGAGGTTCATTAGCTACTTAAAGCTATCTACTGAATAAATAAGGAGAATAAAAGAATAAGAAAGGATTATTCAATGCACTAAGAACAAAAATGTTCTTATATTAAATGAGAAAAATAATATGAAATCAAAATTTCAAGCTCTTTCGATGGTAACAATGACTACCTTGTTGTTTACCTCCAATGCAGAAGCAAACAATTATTTACTATTAAATGGCACTGATGCTTATATGTCGGTGGCAAGTCACAATGACCTTAATATCGACCCTTCTAAAAGCTTCACCATAACCGCACAAGTTAATTCATCGGTTATTGGTAGCTATTCTCGCGTTTTAAATAAAAGATCATCTAATGGCGTAGGTTATGAACTTTTTACTCGAGATAGTAATGGCGCACTTGGTTTGAACTTACAAAGTACTGTGGATAACTCTGGTCCAGGTTATAGTGCAGCTAGCATTAGTGATGGCTCGTGGCATCATGTTGCTTTTGTTGTAGATAGAGTATCTGCAACCTCAAACATTTATATTGATGGTGTTCAGCAAACTAGCAGAACATTAAGCTCAATTTCAACCGCTGACTTTAGTAATAATGTTAACTTAATACTAGGTAAGGGGGCTGCGTCAGATTCTTATTATAATGGCGCAATGGATAATGTGCGCGTATGGTCAAAAGCGATGACCGCAGCTGAATTGACTGCTGATATGTCGGCAACCGTTATTGGCACGGAGCAAGACCTTCTAGCAGCTTGGGATTTTGAAAACGTTAATGTTAATCAAGTTGCTGATGTTTCTAATAGCAATCATGTTGGTACACTTGCTGGCGGAGCTAAAGTTATTACACCTACCAGTGATCCAATAGAGAGTATTACTTATCAAGTAGAAGATAGTTTGCCAATCCCTGCGGGTCGTGGCAATAGTGATGAAGCGGTAAGCGGCTTTAAAGTAAATCATCCAAGCCCGGGCGAGCTTAGTGTTTCATCAGTCACGTTTAACATGGATAATACTAATATTACGAATGTAAGTAATGTTAAGGTTTATTACACTGGTAGCTCAGCTGATTTAAAGAATAAAACTCTTTTTGGAACGGCCTCACCATCGGTAGGAGAGATCACGGTATCTGGTAGCCAGCTCTTACAAGCGGGTAATAACCAATTTGTGGTTACCTATGATATTGCGTCACAAGCACTAGAAGGGGATACGATTAGTGCCAAAATTAGCGATTTTTCTATTGGCTCGACTACATTGCCATTAACTGAAAGTACAGCGGCTACTCCGCGTGTAATTTTGTTGAATAGTTCAACATTATGGGAGTCACAAGCCTCGCAACCTATTTATCGAATCCCTGCAATAACGACAACCTTAAAAGGGACATTGATTGCGGCTATTGATGAGCGTTTTACTAATAGAGATATACAAGATACTGGTACCAATATTGATATTGTTATTAAACGCAGTACAGATAATGGTAAAACGTGGTCTGAAAATATTACCGTAGCTGACTTTGGTAATGAAGGTGCTTCTGATCCCGCCATTATTACTGATAAAATAACGGGTGATGTGGTTGCTTTATTCTTAACACATAACGGGATCTTTGGATCTAGCCCAACAAACCCTGCTCGTATACAAATGGTAAGAAGTAAGGATGATGGACTAACATGGAGTAACCCTGTTGATCTATCAAACGATTTTTATCCATCAGGCTGGTATATGTCTTGGTTGACGTCAGGTAGTATAAATCAAACTGCTTCTGGCCGTTTGATTGCTGTTGTCACCTCAAGAAGAAGTAGTTCAAGAGCGTTAACTAATCATTATGTGTACAGTGACGACGGTGGTTATAGTTGGAATATTGAGAAAAACACACCAAACACTAATGCAGGTGACGAGTCTAAAGTTGTTGAGTTAATCAATGGTGACTTGTTAATGAACATGAGAAGAACTGGTGGTTACAGGTTTACGTCGAAATCGAGTGATGCAGGAATTAACTGGACAACTGGCACTGCAGATACCGAGTTAGTTGACCCTAAAAACAACGCAGATCTTATTAGATATACATTGAAGAGTGAAGGTGCTGATAAAGATAGATTACTGTTTTCAAATGCAACAGTAGCAACTGCACCAAGACGTAATCTAAGTGTTTACTTAAGTACTGATGAAGGTGAAAACTGGACTACTTCCAAGCAGTTGTATGCGTTAAATGGTGATTACACAACATTAACGGTTTTAAAAAATGGTAATATTGGTGTACTTTATGAAACGCAAGCAGGCAAGTTCGATCTTCATTTTGCTGAATTTAGCTTAGATTGGCTGTCTTCTGGTACGGATAGTTATATCAAGCCAACGGTCCCTGTAGCGCCAATTAATTTGGCCATTCAAGAAGAAAATACAGGCATGCGTTTAACATGGAGTGATCAGTCATTAACTGAAGCAGGCTTTGATATTCTGCGCTCAACTGCGCCAGGAACAGGCTTTGAAGTTGTTGGTCGTGTTGTCGCAAACAAAACAAGCTACCTAGATAATTCAACGAGCTCTGGTATTACTTATTATTATAAAGTAAGTGCCCATAACCCTGGTGGTTCTACTGAGTCGAGTGAGAGTTCAATTACAGCTATTGCTCAGCCTCTTCAATATTGTTTACCTTCACAAAAGCCGAGTGTGGCTGATGGTGGCATTAGTCGTATGCAAATCATTGCCAATAAAGGTAGTGGTGCAGTGTTGTTAGATAATCATACATCTAAGCTAGGTTATGACGATCAAAGTGAGCCAGCAATCTATGTTAATCAAGGCTCTACAAGCCGAGTTATATTGACCACTACAAACATCAGCGATGATCGAAAGTTTGTCAGCATATTTGCCGACTTTAATCATGATGGTGATTTCTTAGATAGTGGTGAGCAGTTATTGGATTGGCAGTCAGAAACATATAATCAAGCGACTTACCAGTTCTCTAGTGGTGTCATTGTGCCTGCCGATGCAATCTTAGGTAAAGTACGCTTGAGAGTGATCTTTAAAACAGAAGTGGTAGGTAATGTAAATACAGGCGCACCAACATCATGTGGCAATATTACTTATGGTGAAATTGAAGATATTACAATTAATGTTACTCCTTAATCGGTCAGCCAAAATAAATGAAGGGAATTCAGTCATCACTTTGCATTTTCCCTATTTATCTTTCGGGTTGATTTAAGCCAATTACTGAGAAAGTCAGTTTACCAAAACGCTGGTTACTCCCTGCAGAGTAGGAAGATAAGCAGCCAGAATGTAAATTTACGTTTAGCATTGACTTATAGGCAAACTTTCCGATAAATGGATATTATAAAAAAGGGTTACCGTTCAATATGTGACGGTAACCCTTTTAATTGTATTGCTTATAACTTTATTGCTAATACTGATTCAAAGAGCGAATAAGCAAATAAACTAAGAGGGCATGAGTAGAGGTCACAATTGTTTATTGTTACTGTAAGTGAACGGTAAAATATCGCCACTTGTAAAGTAAAATGATTGACATATTAATAGGTTACAACGTTTACTTTAACAGTAATCACGTCAATGATTGCTAAGGGGAATGAAGACAGCTAAGCATTTTCAATCAGAAAGGGAAGTAGGTCTGACAAAAAGCCTAATACAATTAACTGAAGTTATTCGACGTTGTCAAAGGCTTTATTATCTTATTTCGCTTAAAGGTAGGATTTAAATAATCACTTTATCTAACAAGGTGATTAAACTCTTTATATATGAAATTCGTTTAGTAACCGTCGCTTGATTAGGGCTCAGAGAAATCTTTCCACCAATAAAATCAAGTTGATCGTAATGGCATTGCTGTAATGAGTTTTCAATTTGAGAGATAGTTAATGCTGAGTTTTCAGCAAAATTTGGTATATTAAAAGCTTGTGATGGTGGCATGTGGGTATCTTTCCATTGACCGTAAGGGCCTGCTTCTCCAGAAGCGCCAGAGAATATTATGCCTTTTAGTAAACCGCTACGATAAGCTTGTTTAATATGCTTTACTGGGCCGATTGTACTACGTGCTTCTATTGCACTACGCCCCCAGTTGATACTAATGCCTATATCACTTTTAAAGTGGTTATTAACGTGGGTAATGGCGGTAATTTCATCTTCTAATAACATAAAGCCTTTTTCAGCTTCTTGTCCTGGAATGTTGGCATCACAGTGCTCAATAACAAGTTTGGCTCCATACCAATCCCAAGATTGCAATGTGGCGAGAGATGCTTTTAATGCATCAATAGACGAGTGCACACTACTAGTAATTTTAGGTGCAGTATGTATTTTGATAAAACTAACAGCTTGTTTATCTAAGTAGTTATTTAACTTTAATATTGCTTGTTGTGCTTGTTTATAAAATGCCAAAGCTGCTTGCCTGCCTTCTTCATTGTTTGAAGCAATACCAAAGTAAGGGTTATTGGAAAGGTTACCCATAACACCAGGTATTGAAGTAAAAATAAACTGCCAATCTTTATCAATATTTTGTAAAAACCAATCATCATCAATAGGGTGGAGTTTCCCTACAAAGGGGTGCTCCAAGCCAGCAATGTTTTTTATTGATTTAAGCTTTTGGTAATACTGTGTTTCTAACTCTTGTTGCCATTGTTCGGTTGAAGGGGCTGTGGCATAAGCGCCAATAATATATTTCATTCAATGTTGCCTTGTTGCAAATAATAACAGGTATACTGGTGTACCTGTTATACCATTGTGTTTATTGGCTTGCAATGAATTTTAATTATACGATTACAATGTTTAACTGATGTAAATCAAAGTAGTTATTTTTAGATTATTGCTATCACTCGTCTTAATGATGGGAAGGTTTATATGAATAGATACTACATAACCACTTTATAATTGGGTAATTAAAGCTGCTTTTTATTGTTATCTGGCTAAATGTTGCATTTTAACTTTGACAATAAAAAATCAAATGGTATATTGGTATAACAGGTTGATGGTGTGCTTGTAGTTGCGATGGGCAAATAATTACGCTTTGCATATTGGAATTATTTGTAAAAATAGCGTTTTTATTGAAGTAGAGGGTACATGGTAACCACAGTTATAGCAGAGAGAATGTTTGACGGTAAAAACATTATAAAAAACCAGGCGATAAGCTTTTCTGAAGGCAAAGTTGTTTCTTTTGAAACGATAAAAGGTGCAAAAGAAGTTAAGGTTGCAGGCTTATTAACTCCTGGCTTTATTGATGTACAAGTTAATGGTGGTGGTGGCTATTTATTTAATCACGATACGAGTTTAACTGCGCTTAATGGCATGGTGTCAGCACATAGCCGTTATGGCTCAACCGGATTATTACCCACGTTAATCACTAGCGATCTAAAAACCATTAGTAAGGCGGTTGATTCGATCGCTCTAGCGGTGAAAGAAAAATTACCTGGCATAGTGGGGGTGCACTTTGAAGGACCACATATAAGTGTACCTAAGAAAGGCATACATAGTAGTGATCACATTCGAGAATTATCTCAACAAGAAATAGATATTTATTGTCGTAATGATCTGGGTGAAAAAATTGTCACTTTAGCTCCTGAAAATGTAAGTACAACGCAGATTAAATACTTAACTGAGCACAAGGTAAAAGTATGCTTAGGGCATTCGAATGCTAGTTTTGAAATTATTCAAGCTGCGTTAAATGCAGGAGCAGTGGGCTTTACTCATTTGTTTAATGCTATGTCTCAGTTGACTTCTCGTGAACCAAATATGGTTGGGGCGGCACTGCTTGATGAAGTCAGCTGGTGTGGCTTGATTTTAGATGGTCATCATGTCCACCCTGCGACAGCAAAGTTGGCAAACCAAGCTAAGAAAACTGGCAAGATGATGTTAGTAACAGATTCAATGTCAACTATAGGTAGTGATCAAGTAGCGATAGAGTTTGATGGACATAAAATATCATTATCAGGGGATAAACTAACCAGTCAAACGGGACAACTAGCTGGCTCGGCGTTAAACATGATTACTGCGGTTAATAACGCTCGGTTAATGTTAGGAGTTTCACTAGAAGAAGCCTTAAGAATGGCCAGTTTATATCCTGCCGACTTTTTAGGACTCACAGCAGAAAATACTCTGCTATCGATAGGGACTAATGCAGATTTTACCGTACTTGAATACGGTGAAAATTCTATTTTACATGTTAACCAAACATGGATTGGCGGAAAAAAAATAATTTAATTTAAAGAGGATTATAATGAAAAAACTTACCGGATTAATCTCCGCTCCTCACACTCCATTTGATAAAAATGGAGAGGTTAACCTTACCGTTATTGACGATATTGCTAATTTATTGATAAAACAAGGTGTTGAAGGAGTCTATATTTGCGGAACAACAGGTGAAGGCCTCAATTGTTCTGTGGCTGAACGTAAAAGTGTTGCTGAACGCTGGGTGAGCGCTGCTAAAGGTAGACTAAGCATTACCGTACATACAGGTGCTTTGTCCATTGTTGATACGTTAGAGCTAACTAAACATGCTGAAAGTCTCGAAATTTTTGGTACCTCAGTGATCGCGCCGTGTTTCTTTAAGCCAGCAACTGTGGATGATCTTGTTAATTATTGTGCAACCGTTGCAGCGGCTGCTCCAAATAAAGCCTTTTATTATTATCATTCAGGTATGTCGGGCGTTATGTTTGATATGGAGCAGTTTCTTATCAAAGCTGATAAGTTAATCCCAAACCTTGCAGGCATTAAATTTAATCATGGTGATTTTTATGAATATCAGCGTTGTATCCGTGTATGTGATGGCAAGTTTGATATTCCTTTTGGTGTGGATGAGTTCTTACCAGGTGGCCTTGCAGTAGGTGCTATTGGTGCTGTAGGTAGTACTTATAATTACGCTGCGCCACTTTACTTAGATATTATTGAAGCGTTTAATAAAGGTGATCAAAAAACAGTAACAGCTTTGATGGATAAGGTTATCGGTATTATTCGTCCACTCGTTCAATATGGTGGTGTTGCAGCAGGTAAAGCGGCGATGCAACTGCACGGTATTGATGTTGGAGATCCGCGTTTACCTATTCGCGCTTTGTCTTCAAAAGAAAAAGCAGACGTTGTTGCTAAAATGCGTGATGCAGGTTTTATGGCTCATATAAAGCCTTAGTCGCTGCGAACTCAGATTATCAATAAAAATTATGTACTTACATATGTTCGTGTAGGAGTAAATAACCTATATTATTAGTTTAACTGATTTGCTAATGAGATATTACTCTCTGGTGATAGGTTGATTTATTTTGATATACAACCATCAACGCAATGTTGATGGTTTTTTTTAAATAAAAATTAGTTTGTATTATGGTACTCACAGTTGATTTTTTAGGTTAGTTGATAATGTAGCTAGACCCAATTTTTATTGGATCTTAGTTTATGTCTTTATTGATGTTCTGAAGGAATAATTGCTTGGGTGTGATTCAATGCAATTCAATCCTGTGTTACTGAACTGGCCAGGTTTGCGCACCATCAACAGGTAAACTACTTTGAGTTAAGCTTGTGCAATAACCATTGCTAGTAGACGTATAAAATATCTGTGGCAGCATTTTATACCCTTTAGCCAAGACTTGTGCTTTTGCTTTGTCACTCAATGCAAAACCATACATAGTAAACCAGTCGGTTAAGTTTAGCTGGGTAATCTCAGATAAAGAAATAAATAGACGTTCATTAGTCGTCATAGCGACAAATTCTGTTCTAGTATAATCATTAAATCCCATTGCTATTTTACCCGTTGCCCAGCTTTCATTTGAGTCATCCAAACGCCACATTTGTCGATCCCAAATATGCATACGAGGATATAAGTACCAACCATTGGTGATCGTGCCTTCTGCTTGTGCTGCCATCATTAACTGAATATAAAGTGCATGATGTTCAGACCCGCTTTTTGTCAGTCCATTTTTACCTTGCATATAAGCCATTGGATCATCGCTAAGCTTACTGGCTTGCAAAGAAGTAAACATGGCTTCGAATGGTAAATCTTGACAGCTAGCAGCTTGCCCTGTTTCATCTTCATAAACAGATTTTGTGAAGTATGAATAAAAGTTGGTATTTGAGTGGCCGCCATAGCCTTCAAATCGCATGCTGCCGCGCTCTATACCGTGACCTAACTCATGCAAATCGCCGTGCCCCGTAGGACTGAAGTTCCAACCTGCATCGTATGGGTTACCACTACAACCCCAACCACACGTAGGTTGATCAGCATTCATGTGTTTAACAATATCTATGGTATCAACAGATAAACCACGTGCGGTGACAAAGTCATGTATTTCAGGGACGACATCTATGCCAGGGCCTTTAAATCCAGCTAATACATGCACCATATTATGGGTATAACGGTAAGTCGCATTGGCAAAGTCTGAGGCGACAGGCCAAATACTTCCCGCTAAAGATAAACGTAACTTGGTGAGTTTAGAATGCACTTCAAAGCCTTCAGTGGCTATTTCTGCCCAATCATAATCGCCCTGATCCATTTTTTGGGCGAACACAATATCGTCAGCAGGAGTGCGCCAGTGCGGATGACGGCCTATATTTTTGAAACTAAAGCGCACTTCAACATCTTTTTGGCTAAAGCCAATTTGAATGGGTCCGCCATAGCTTGAAGTAAACTTAATGGTTTCGCCTGGACTGATGCTGATTCTATTGCTTTGCAATAAATAAGGACGGTTATATTTATTTTCACTGAAAAAATGTGTTGCAGATGATCTCAAGCTATTAATAAATATACTGGTATCGGCAACATTATTATCAGTTCGAGTCACGGTAAAAGTTTGTCCAGGTAAAGCATAGACACCCGCCGAACGAAAAGATGGTTTTGAGATTAACGCGATCTGTGCATTTTCTGGGGTAATATGACTGAAGTCAGAACGACTAAAGTTACCCATATCTGGCTGTGTTGGGTTAATGTCTCGGGTATTGTAGATAGCGTAATCAGCATATAACGACTTAAAGAACTCTACTGTGTCAGTCGTTAACTTATCCATAGGATAATTAACCGTTTGGCGATACTTGTCGGCTAGTAAAATCAATAGTTTATTTAAGCGGTGATCTTCACTGTCAAAGATATTAATTTTTTGGCTATTAAGATTATTAAAAACTGTATTTACAGCAGTTGCACCATCAAAAAATTCGCTTTGTGCATTTGACTCAGCAGGACAACTTCTAGTCCCACAGTTTGATAAATCAACATTAAAGAAATTATTTTGAAAATTTGTTATTAATGTTTCTATCTTAGCTATATCACTAGGTAAAGCATTTGTTAAGCTTGACGGGTCAAATGCTGATAAAGTCAACTTCCACCAATAATTATCATGGCCATGTGTAATATTTAAAATATTCAGTAGTGCTCTGCCGTGCTCTGTAATTCCACCATCATGCTGGATGTAGATAACCGGTATATTTTGCGCAAGTGCATCTTTAATGCTTTGAAGTATCGATGCCTTGTCATCATCACTACGCGTAATACGAGATATAATAATTAGATCAGGCTTGTTGGCAATACAATTGGCAAGCTTAACGCCGTCACAAGCGCCAGCCTCGTTATAATTAACGTTTTTGTTATTCTCATCAAACCAAGCGCGTGTCTGACTGCGATCTTTGAACCAATAGTTTTCAGCAAGTTGTGCTAAAACCACATTGAATTGTGTAAGACTTGCGGCATCTTTCTGCATTAACCAATCAAAACTATTATGTATAAACTGATCCATCTGATCATTTTTAACGTTTCTAAAAGGATTACCTCCAAATGCAAGGTAACGTCCCGAGTCAATTTTTTTACTACCAGCAATAGCGATAGGGAGCGCACGATCGACTCCACCTGCTTGATTAAAACTATTGGTAATGAGTACGGTATCGTTGAAAGGGTATTGTCCATATAAAATAGCCGAGTCATGAGTCGGATTCCAATCAATTGCCGTTAGCTGACTAACGCCTGATTTAGATTTATATAATTGTTTTTTTATTTCACTAAAGCGATTTTTATAACCTTCAATTTCTTCACGAATGGTCGTAAGGATAATATCGTTGTCTTTAATAAGTAAAGCATTTCCGCTTGTAATAGCTAGTTCTAACCAACTTGAAGTTACTTCTATAGTGAAACTTGATCTACCTTGAGCAATACCATCATCTAAATTAATTAAAATAACGGTTTCACCTACATTTTCCTTGCTGGGTGTACCAGATAATTGTCCGGTTACTTCATCAAGTGCAAGCCAGTTAGGTAAGTCATCGGCAGAGTAACTCACAACACTATTTTCTTCGCTTTGGGATGTTAGAGTGAATTCAAATACTTCTTGAGCACGAGCTTGTGCTGAGAGAGTTGTTAACGTAGGCAATATACGCGCGTTAACAACGCTTATGGTAATGGGTAGAGATGATGATAATTTACCATCTGTTACCATTATTTCAATATCATAGTGTAACCCTAAATCAGCTAATTGAGGCGTACCTGTCAGTTCCCCTGTTGTACTATTAATAATCAACCATGTTGGAAGCTTTATCGCGCTAAAAGTAAGTTCGTCTTCATCTGATGCAACAGGAGTAAAAGTAAAAACTTGTTCCACAATGGCTTCATCAGGTACACCTGAAATGATCGGTGCACTATTTACAATCAACGGTGCCATGACGGAAATGGTAATTTTATAGCTTGTTGTATGCTCAGCAT